>CAJKFZ010000088.1 GCA_905199285.1 uncultured Ruminococcus sp. | reverse complement strand
AAATAAGAAAAAATATATAGGGAAACAGTATGAAGAAAGCGTGTCAATACTGTGGCGGAATCCACGAAAAAAATTATATCTGCAAATTTAAACCACAGAATGAAAAGATTTGTTACAAGAAAATGCGGATAACGAAAAACGACATATTCAGATCATCATACGATTGGAAGCAGAAGCGTGATGAAGTCAAGCTTCGTGATAAATATTTATGTCAGGCTTGCTATAATAATTTTACTGGTACAGTAAATCGTTTCAATACTGAATGTTTATCCGTTCATCATATCATTCCGCTATCAGTCGATTACAATTTGAGATTAGACAGCGGAAATCTCATCACATTATGCGAAACACATCACGAAATGGCAGAGTCAGGAGATATTCCGGCAAAATCTCTATTAGAAATCATCCCCCCGAGGTATTGACATCCCAAAAAATTTTATAAAAATCCACCTACACCCGGGCTCTGTGGGTAAAATTTTCCCTAAATGAAAAGTTGGTGAAAAAATGGCAAGACCGGCAATGTCCGCAGCAGTAACAGCAAAGCATTTGAGCAGTGCTGAAAAAGAAGCCAAAACAGAAGTTGAAACAAATCTTAGAGGAAAGGCGGATAAAATCAAGCCTCCGTCATATATGACTTCTGCACAAAAGAAGATATTCAGATTTATAGTTCATGAGCTGGAAGAAAGCCAAATTCTCGGTAATCTTGATATATACGTTCTTGCCGAATGCAGCATTTGTATTGATCGTATGCAAAGTATAGAACGAAAAATTAACAGCGAACCGGAACAGCTCAATAATTCTTCTCTTATGTCTGCAAAGGATAAGTATACAAAAAGCTTTTTCAGATGCTGCAACGAACTTTGTTTAAGTCCTCAGAGCCGTGCAAAAATGGCAAATATCAATCTTCAGGGAAAAGAAGATAATCCACTTATTAAGCTGCTAAATGACGATGATTAAACAAGAGAGAGCATATAAATATGCCGCATGGTGTGCAGTCTATGACAATAAATTTGTAAATATCTATGTCCGGAAGCAAGCTCAATTGTGGCTTGAAATCGCAAAAGGAAACGATGACGAAGCATATATTGATGAAAAACGCTGGAAGAAAATAACTAAGCTACTGAAAATAATCATTCATCCAGATCTGACCGTTGATCCAGCTAATCCTGTAACAATGTATGACGGACTTGAAGATTATTCAATGTTGTTTATATATGCTCTTTTCTGCACACGAAGTATTGAAGATAATACAAGATATTATCAGACAGGACTTCTTGAAATTGCTCGAAAAAACTTTAAAACATTCACAGCAGCAGTTATTTTCATAATAGGGCTTCTTACAGAACCTAAATTCAGCAGATTTTTTAGTGTTGCACCTGATCTGAAACTTTCAAAGGAACTACAGCTTGCGATAAGAAAGATAATAAAATCAAGTCCAGTTCTTGCAGATGAAAAGATTTTTAAGCTTCTAAGGAGCGAGATCCGCTGTAAGCTGACAGAGTCCGAATACACTCCTCTTGCATATAGTCAGGATAAAATGGACGGAAAGCTTGCTGCAATGTTTCTTGCTGACGAGTGCGGAGCTATGGATAATTATCCAATAGAAGCGATGCGCTCATCACAGATAACTTTGAAAGACAAGCTTGGAATTATCATCTCAACGCAATATCCAAACGATGATAACGCTATGATCGATGAAATAGACATAGCAAAGAAAACTATCGACGGACTTTTGGATGATAAGCGTTTTTTCGCTCTTCTTTATGAGCCGGATGATGAATTCAAGCAGGGCGATGTTTGGAAAACTGCTGATGCAGTGATATATCAGAGTAATCCTGTTGCGTGTACTCATAGCTATATATTTGAAGAAATAAAGAAAATGCGCCAAAGAGCTGTTCTTTATGAGAACAAGCGTGAAAATTTCCTCTGTAAGCATCTTAATATCAAATATAAAGGACTTGGAGTTCAGGGATATATTGAAATAACGAAAGTAAAGAGATGCGTTATTAAATATGATCCGGATTTCTGGAAAGGTAAAGAGGTTTATCTCGGACTTGATCTTTCGCAGAGTGATGATAATACTTCCGCTGCCATGGTTACATATTGGGAAGGCAAGATATATGCTATGGTTTGGGGATTTATTCCTAAATCACGAAAAGAGGAGAAGTCTCAGCGTGAACACGTTGATTACCAGAAACTTATAGATTCTGGAGTTTGCTTTGAGTGCGGTGAGGAGGTTATCGACTATGGATTTGTAGAAGATTTCATCCAAAATCTTCCGGAAAAATACGGAGTGGATATCAGACAGCTCGGTTTTGACAGGTACAACGCAATTTCCACAGTGCAGAAGCTTGAAAGCAGCGATGAACCTATTGAATGTGTTGAAATAAAACAGCATTCAAGTGTTCTGCATCGTCCTACAAAGCTTTTGAAAGAATATATACTTGAACAGAATTTTCAATACGTTGAAAATCAAATGCTTGAAATCAACTTTCAAAATGCACGCTGTACAGAAGATACAAACCTGAACAAATATGTAAACAAGAAAAAATCTTCCGGTAAAGTAGATATGGTTGTAAGTGTAATAAACGCAATGTTCTTGTTACAAGTAAATGTACTTGATCAGTTAAGGAATGATTTTGGTTGTCAGATCATATGAGGAGAGGAATGAAGAAATGAGTATTTTTAAGCGGAAACGGAAACAGGAAGTAAGAGCAGAAAATAGTGAGTCTACTTCTGTTCTGACTTTTTTCGGATTAACCGGCGAGCTCACCAGAGAAGCAGCGTCAGAGATCCCAACTGTTTCAGCTTTTATAAATAAAATATCCGAATCTGTTTCAAGACTTCCAATCAAACTTTATCGAAAAACGAGTGATGAAGTTGAAGAAATAAAAAGCGATTCAAGGCTTCGGTTGCTTAACGGTGAAACAGGTGACACGCTTAATACTGTAGATATGTGGAAAGCGGCTATATCTGATTATTATCTTGGTTCTGGAGCATGGATATACGTTGATTCCGATGGAATAAAAACACAGTCTCTGCGTTATGTTGCGTGTGACAGCATCAGTCTTATGAAAAACAATGATCCGATTTTCAAGGCATTTTCGATTCTGGTTAATGGAAAAAGTTATTTTGATTTTCAGTTTATCAGGCTTCTCCGTAAAACAAGAGATGGATATACTAATATCCCGATACAGCTCGAAAATCCAACTATACTCTCAGCGGCTTACAACGAAATAAAGCTTGAAAACTCTGTCAGTGCAAACGGCGGATGCAAATCTGGATTTTTAAAAGCAAAAAATCGTCTATCAGAACAGGCTCTTTCGGAGATCAGAAAAGGATACAAAAAGATCTATGATAACTCCGATAAAAGTAACAGTAAAATGATAGTTTTAAATGACGGTCTGGATTTTCAGGAGATAAGCTCTACATCAGCCGAATTGCAGTTAAATGAAAATAAAAGAACCAACTCTATGGAAATCTGTAAAATATTTGGATTTCCTCATACGGTTCTTGACGGCGGCGCATCGGAAGATGATAATAAAAAGTTTATTGATGCCGTAATATCTCTTCTGAATCAGATAGAGACAGCTCTTGATATGTCACTGCTTCTTGAAACAGAAAAGGAGAATGGATATTATTTTGCATTTGATACTAAGGAGCTGACAAGGGGCAACGTTCTTGAACGATATAAGGCGTATGAAATAGGTGTGAAGAATCGTTTCCTTCAGATAGACGAAATAAGGAAAGAAGAGGATTATGAACCTCTTGGATTCAATTTTGCAACTCTTGGTCTTGGTGATGTTCTTCTCGACACTAAAACCGGACAAGTGTTTACTCCTAACACAGGCAATATTACGGAACTTGACAAAAAAATTCCCTGCCGGAGCAGGGAAGAGGAAAATTAAGTCCATGATATATTGATTTTTCGGTTTTGATTTGCACAGTCCGACAGATAAAGATTAATAAGCGTTTGATATGGAATCCCAGATGTTGATGACATTTGCTTGAAAAAATCAATTACTTCAGTATCAATATTAATCGTTATCTGCTGTTTCAATTTTTTTGCATACGGATTTTTTTTAGCTTTTGAGAAATCATATTCTTCTCTCATAAT
The DNA here is from genome assembly GCA_905199285.1 of uncultured Ruminococcus sp. Lineage (GTDB taxonomy): Bacteria > Bacillota > Clostridia > Oscillospirales > Ruminococcaceae > Ruminococcus. The sequence continues at coordinate 6,073 of CAJKFZ010000088.1, read as the reverse complement.
CTCACCTCACATAAGTTCAAAATATTGATTTGTTTCTGTTTTGGTTGCTTTTCTTGCAGAAATAATTCTTATTACTGTTTCAGAATGACGGTAACAGTGACAGACAACCAGTAAATTAGCTTTTGCGCTTGTACCGAGGATAATAAATCTTTCCTCCTGTTCAGAATGCTCGGGGTCATCTATCAACAGAGCGTTATCATCATGAAAAACAGTTTTTGCCTCCTCAAACGAAATTTTATGTTTCTTTTTATTTATTTCGTTCTTGTTTTCGTCTCATTCAAATTTAAGCAATTCCATAATTATATTATAATTATAAAATCATTATTTGTCAAGTGATTTTTAATAAATTCCACTGAAAGGCGGTGATGAAAAATGAAAATTGAGGTAAGAGCAAACGGAATACATATTTCGGGGTATGTCAATGTAACCGGAAAAAAGTCTCATCCTGTGATTACACCTCACGGAAAATGTATTGAAGTTATTGAAGAGAGAGCTTTTGAAAAGGCTCTTGCTCGAAACGGAGACGTTAAAGTTTCTGTAGATCATGAAGAAGGATATGCTTATGCTTCCACAAGAGACGGCACAGCAAAGCTCTATGAGGACGCTATCGGGCTTCATGCAGATATACTCATATCAGACTCTCTTGTTATTGAAATGGCTAAAAAAGGCAAAATAAAAGGCTGGAGCTTTGGTATGTACAATGTAGTGGATGAAATGGAACAGCGTGCTGAAGGAGAACTTCCTATTCGCCATGTTAAGGAACTTGATATCGACCACATTACACTTGTAGTGAATAAAACTCCTTGCTATGCTGCAACTTCCGTAGAATGTCGGGCGGACGAAACTGTTGATATTGAACAGCGCAGCCTTGACATTGAACCGGAACTGCATATATCAGACGAACACAAAAATGATTACACCACATATGAAGAAAGGATTGAAAAATTATGAAAAAGCTTATTGAAAAAAGAGCGATGCTTAAAGCGCAGCTTCAGGCTATGCTTGATAAGGTGAAAACTGAAGAAAGAGCATTTACCGAGGAAGAAACGGCTGAATTTGATAAAACAGAAGCCGAGATTAAGTCAATCGATGCGACAATTGCCGCAGAAGAGAGAGCCAAAGGAATCGGCGAACCGGTTTCCGGAAATACAATTATTCCAACTGAAAATACTGCGGAAGTTGAGGAACGTGCTTTCCGTGATTATCTTCTCGGCAAGGTTACTGAAATGAGAGCAGGCGAACAGAATGTCACTATGACAAATAATGGTGCGATCATACCTGAATCTATCGCTAACAGAATTATTGATGAGGTAAGAGAAATTTGTCCGATTCTTAAAGGCTGTGATCTTTACAGAGTAAAGGGAACACTTAAAATTCCCAAGTGGACAAAAGCTAACGACACACACGATATTACAGTGGGTTATGCGTCTGAATTTACAGAGCTTACGGCAGACAGCGGAAAGTTTACATCCGTAGACCTTGGAGGCTATCTTGTCGGAGCCTTAACGCTTGTAGGACGTTCCGTTCAGAATAATGCGTCATTCAATATTGTTGCATTTGTGATCAGAAAAATGGCGGAGAAAATCGCTGAATTTATTGAAAAAGAGCTTTTGACAGGAGCAGGCTCAAACTCGGCAGAAGGAGCGCTTAAAACGTCTAATAACATCGTGGCAGGTTCTAAGAATACGATTTCCTTTGACGATCTTGTAAAGCTTCAGTCATCCGTGAAACAGGTATATCAGGGGAATGCGTGTTGGACTATGAGTAATGATACGTTTACATTAATAAAGCTTCTTAAAGATACAAATGGCAGACCTCTTCTCGAAACTGACAGCACAAAATCTTTCCCTCATACTCTTCTCGGTAAACCTGTTTATATTTCAGACAATATGCCTGTGATCGCTGCTGGAGCTAAACCTATTTTGTATGGTGATTACAGCGGACTTTCTGTCAATATACGTGAAGATATATCTATTGAGGTGCTTCGTGAAAAATATGCAACTCAGCACGCTCTGGGTATTGTTGCATGGTTTGAGTTTGACAGCAAGATTACTGATGAACAGAAACTGGCTGTGCTTACAATGTCTGCTTCATCATGAAAATAAGCGAATTAACACCGGATATCATCAGAGATTATTGTGGAATCTCTGACGATGACAGTGACGATATAATTATAAAAGTTCTGGTGCCTGCGGCAAAATCGTTTATCATGGGATATACCGGACTTTCAGAAACCGAAATTGATCGGCATGAGGATATTACAACAGCATTTACCGTATTGATAAATGATATGTATACGCAAAGAGATTATACGCTTAGCCTTCATAAACAGGTCAATCCATGTGTTAAAACAATTCTTAGTATGTATGCGGTAAACTATCTGTGAGGTGAACGATTATGGCGTATACAAAGAAAATAGAAATACAAGCCATGTTGGAAACAACTGATGAAATAGGTCAAAAAATTCAAGAATGGAAAACTATTTTTCATCCATGGGCTTCTGTAAACGGAACTGGTGGCCGTGAGTATTACAAAGCTGCTCAGGTAAATTCCGAAAACGATATGATTTTCAGAATCAGATACTCAAGGAAAATTGCGAATTATCTTACATCCGAAATGAGAATAGTTTATAATAACAAGATTTATAACATAAAACATATTGATGATGTTAACGAACGGCATATGGAACTTATTTTTCGGACGGAACAGCTTAACAAGGAGGCAACATGAGCAGAACAAGCAAGCTTGAATTTACAGAGGTTAACATTGATGATCTTGCTTCCGCAATGGTTGAAGCAGCTAAAGATTATACAGATGAAATTATTGAATCAGTACATTCTGGAATTAATGAAATCACATATGAGACATTATCAGAAGTTAAAAAGCTTTCACCTGTATATAAAGGCGATCACGTAAGAAGCGTTGCGAAATTTGGGTCGAAAGCATTAAGTGGCGCATATCGAAGACGCTGGTGTATAGATTCGTTAAAGAGACGAGGAGTGTACAAAACAGTAATTCACAACAAACAATACCAGCTCGTACACCTTCTTGAACTTGGTCACCTTAACCGTGATGGTACAACAAGATCAAAAGCCTTTCCTCATGTTGAAATTGCGAAAAAACACGCAGAAGAAAAAATCAATAAGCTTTTGGAGGATTTATAATGGATCTTGATGAAATCTATTCCAAACTGAAAACGCTTGATATTCCTGTAGCGTACTTAAAATTCAACAAGCCTCAGAAGTTGCCGTTTATGGTCTATTTTGAAGCAGGAGGAGATGTTGAGGGAGCAGATAACTATAATCTCTACCGCAGGAAAACGATAAAAATAGAGATCTATTCCGCAAAAAAGGATATTTCTCTTGAAAGAAAAGTGGAAGAGCTGTTTCGTGATACAGAGCTTGAAAAGGATGTTGACACATATCTTCCCGATGAAGAAATGTTCATGACAGCTTACTCATTTGAAACAATACAAAAAATATAGCTTTGTGCAGTTGACTGCACAGAAAGGAAAAGATTATGTCCCATACACAGAAAAAAGAGCTTAATAAAATTCCGCTCGGATCTATGGATTTTTTTGTAGTTCCTTGGACGGGTACGATTCCTGAAGATAAGGAGCTTGAAAAAGAAAGTAATATGATAGGACGTACTAAGAATGGTGCAACTATCAATTATACTGCCAACTGGTATACAGCATCTTCTGATGACGGAAAGGCGAAAAAGCGTAAGCTTATTGACGAAAGTGCATCTATAAGCTACGGAAATATTACATGGAGCGCTAAAACGATCAATACGCTTATCGCTACAGCCCGCACAACTGAATCAGATGGAAAACGCAAAACTAAAATCGGCGGAGTTCAGAACGACAATGGTCTGCGTTATCTTATCAGAGGTGTTCATAAAGACAAGGTTGATGGCGATATAAGAGTTACTGGTGTTGTCGTAAACACGGGTGGCTGGGAATCGGTATTCTCACCAAATAACGAAACGGTCGTAACTCCTACATTTGAGCTTGAACCGCTTATGGACGATGAGGGAACGCTGCTCATTTATGAAGAAGAAGTTATCGAGGAGTCAGTTGATAATGCTTAACAATATGCAGGCAGAGAATTATCCTGCCTGCATTTTTAGAATGAGATATAAATCTGAAAGGAAATGATCATTATGAGAAAATTCAAATTAACGCTTGATAACGGAACGAAACTGAATATTCATCCGCCAACGGTAAGACAGTATTACGATAAATATCTTTCTGCCGGGAACGATGAAGATATATACGGAACGATTGCCGAAATGATCAGCAGGAACGATGAAGGGATAACATTCACGGCAGAGGATATTCTTGATAAATTTACTGTGGATGATTTCTCTGGATTTATAGAAGATTTTCCTGAATGGATAAGAAAGGAAAAGGAATCCGACCCAAACTGAATGTGCCTTACTATCCCGAAAGCAGAGAGAGTAAGGCATATTTCAAATGTGTTTCCGGATTTAAGAAAATAGCAGCTGATTATTCCGGCTGTTCTATCCGGGATATATACAACATGGATATTTTTGAGTACTGGGGTATTCTGCACGACGCTGTAGTCTGGAATAGGAGCAGTACCAAAGAAGGTCGTGAATATCTCGAAAATGCATATATGTATATGCAGGAAAAGCCGGATCGTGAAACGGCTCGTAAATTTTTTGGAGGAGAAAAATGGCAGGGAGCAAAATAAAGGGAATCAATATAAAAATCGGAGCTGATACGACAGGTCTTGATAAGGCTTTGAGCGGTATAGAGGGCAAGTCTAAAACGGTGAGAAATGAGCTTGTCGAGGTCAATAGATCGTTGAATAAAAATAAGGATTCTGTTGTACTCTGGGAGCAGAAACAGCAGCTTCTCAGTAAGGCTTTTGAGACAAGCAAAGAAAAGCTGAATATGCTCGAAAGTGCGCAGGAGCAGGTTAACAAGCAGTTTCGGAATAAGAAAATCACAGATGAGCAGTACCGTGCGTTCCAGCGTGAGGTTGAAAATGCCAAAAATGAAGTGAACCGTTTCGGCGGTCAGCTCGAAGAGGCTGAGAGCAAGATCAAGGATTTAAAAGATGATTCTGATAAAGCAGCTGAAGGCGTTAAGAATTTTGGTAATGAGTCTCAAAAAGCTGAAAGTAAGATAGATGATTTAAAAGATACGGCTGATAAGACAAGTGATAGTGCTGAAAATCTTGGCGATGAACTTCAGGAAGCAGGGGAGCAGGCGGAGAATGCCTCATCAGGTGGTTTCACAGTTATGAAAGGGGTATTGTCCGAACTTGTTGCAGATGGAATACAAAAGGCCGCAGGAGCTTTAAAGGATTTTACAAAAGACGTTGTAGAAACAGGAATGACATTTGAATCTTATATGTCCAACGTTGGGGCTATATCCGGTGTTTCTGCCGCAGAACTTGAACAGCTTACGGAAAAAGCTAAAGAAATGGGAGCAACCACAAAATTTACATCTGCCGAAGCTGCTGATGCGTTCAGCTATATGGCGATGGCAGGATGGAAAACAGAAGATATGCTCAGCGGCATTGACGGAATTCTACAGCTTGCTGCTTCTTCAGGAGAAGAGCTTGGAACGACATCTGATATTGTTACTGATGCATTGACAGCATTCGGGCTTACTGCCGGAGATTCTGCTCATTTTGCTGATGTACTTGCAGCTGCTTCATCAAATGCAAATACAAACGTTTCTATGATGGGCGAAACCTTTAAATACGTTGCACCGGTTGCAGGGGCTTTAAATATCAGTATTGAAGATACGGCTGAAGCTATCGGACTTTTAGCGAATTCCGGAATAAAGTCATCACAGGCAGGAACCACGCTTAGAAGTATTCTTACAAGATTATCAACTGACGCAGGAGCTTCAAAAGAATCATTAGGCGCACTTGGAGTTCTCACCGAGGAACTTGGTGTTGATTTCTATGATTCTGAGGGAAAGGTGAGAAATTTTGGAACAGTTCTTTCAGAAGCAAGAGAACAATGGAAAACTCTTGGCCATCCATATCGGGACTCTGATACAACTATGGATAGATTTATTAGTCGCAACAAT
>CAJKFZ010000087.1 GCA_905199285.1 uncultured Ruminococcus sp. | reverse complement strand
AAACCACCTCGCAAATGGGCGGAATTGACGAAAAAAGCGTACCGAATTTTTTGTAAAATCCGATACGCTGATTTTTTATTTTAATATTCCTGAGTCTGACCATGCTCCTGCTTAATTCCTAGAGCCTGATTCTTCTCCTGAATCATCTTCCGCAGCTTGCTGTCGACTATTCTTCTGCCTGATTGAAAATTTTTATGATAATCATCTTCAATGCATCTGCTGAGATTTACAAACAGGCTGAATACGGTATTTGCAAGCATTTCATTTTCAAACTGCTCTGTGTTTTCAAGAAGATTTCGTGCATATTCGTTGCCTTGTTCTGCGGATAAATTCAAATACTGCATTGCTTTTTCTTTATCTTTTTCTAAGCCGTCAGCACCGAAAATATAGCCTGCCTAACCGATAACTTGCTAACATATTCTTATCTGCTGACTTTTCAAAGTATGAAATTTTAAAATACGAATTCCTTTATTTGTTTGAATAAAACCATTTTAAAATATCAGTCTCAAATGAACTAAATGATTTATCAATCAAAAGTGTAATTTAACTTTTTCCATTTTGAGATAGTATCATGAAATTTATTCAATCAACTTATATCTATTATTCAGTAATGATAAAATGAAAGATTCTCTTTTTTTGTTATACCTAAGTTTTTCCATCGTGTTCAAATCAATTCTCCAAAATCCTGATAAAATGATTTGCTTCTCGAAGAACATGATCAGCAAGCAAAGGAAGTATCAGTGAACGAATCTGGCAACTTTCTATTCCCTTTGCTCCTGCTGTTTTAAAGTCTCTAAATTTTCTCGTTTCCGTCATGGAATCAACAGTTAATGCTCTGTTCTGTGCATTATGACAGCTATTTAACAAAGCTGAATAATCTGCCGCAAACGTATCAGCAAAGTTTATTAACTCAGTTTCTGACGGATCCAGCAGACCTCGTATAAAAAGAGCATGCTCCATCATAATTTGATTCCAGAAACATTCAACCTCTTTCATAGACTGCATATCGATTTCTCCGTCTGTTTCAAGCATTTGCACATACTTACGATAAAGTTTTGCTTCTCGTAATATGTGATCAATCAGTAGCGGATAATTCATTGTAAACATCTGACAGCTGAGTACTTTATTAAGAATCTCTTCTTTCAGCGCAATCAAGCCGTTAAGCAGCCTGAGAGCCATTCGATTCAAAGCCTTTACCTTACCAAATCTGTTTGTAATTTCACGGCAGTTGCAACTGCTTAAATTCAATTCTCTTTCAGTAATATTGCGGTTAATATGGATTCCAGTTAATTTTTCAGTCTGTCTTTCCGCAGTAAGAGTAAATTCTGTCACGATTTCGCCGGAATTCAGTACATTTCCGCTTATTATCCCATTACTAAGAGTTACTGCACGACTCAGCAGTTTTTCAAATTCATTTTTATAAAATTCCGCTTTCGCAGAAAAATTTAAATTAACTGGAGTAAAACCCGCTTTCAGAAATAACGAATGCTCTTTCATGATACGTCCGAAAAACAGGTGAAGCTCCAAAGATTGCGCAACATAATTTTCAGTATGCATATTCTCCTCCATATATAGTAATCACTGACTTAATATTGACAAAGGGATTCCGGATTTGAACCGGAAATCCCCTTATTTTTCCATTACTCGAATTTATCATACCATTGCTTTTCCCACCAGTTGCCAAATGTTCGACATGCACATTCGCAACAGTACTTGATACCCTTTTTCATAACTCGGAATATGCCCCACATTCCTGATTCTACGTCCCATCTTAAAGAACCGGAACGATAGAGATAATCGCCGGGATATTCAGAAGCTCCGTTTTCCAGCTCGATATTATAAACGCCACCAACGCTTACTGCACCTTGTACCGAAATTCTCCTTGAAAACGGATCATCAGGCTGTGCAAGCCAGTTATGTCCATGCAGTGCAAAACTAATATTTCTCGGTTTATCTGCCGGCATAAGATACCGGACTATAACACGCTCGCCTGCATACGCTTCAAATAATGGCGTTGCCGGGTCGCCGTGTACTTTTGAGCTGAATATCTTACTGATAACCGGAACTCGTTTCAATCTGTTAAAAAAACGCTCCGAACGATAGTTATACCCCTTTTCTCCTGTATCTTCATGGTCAACGCCTCCATGTCCGGTATCTTCTCCCTGCTCGGACGTTTTAATCAGATTCCCATCCTTATCAAGCATTCGGATGCCATTGTGCGCAAACAGCACAAATTCACGAAACGTTTTCGCTCCGGGTGCAGTAATGACTGCCTGTTCGTTGAAATTTCCCTTTTGAAAGCAAAATTTACCGTAATACTGTGCAGCAGGAGGCTCAATGATAATTGCTCCAAACAATCCGTGATACCTATGGTTACGCAGATCTCCGAACGAGCTAAGCATACAGGTTCCGTATTCCTTGTCGGCGTGCCATAAATATCTAATGCATTCGCCCGGAGCAGCAGTTTGTTCCGGTTTGTTAAAGCCTACATTTACTCCTGCGGAACATACAGGACAATGTTTCAAGAACTGCGGACTCAGTGAAACTCTGTCAGACGGGCAATGCTTCATATCCAGTGGAACAGAGGGATAATCATGATACAATACTGGTTTGTCAAACAGATTATGCAGCGTAATTTCGATCCAGTCTCCGGCATTTGCACGCAGGATCAAAGGTATCGGCTTTTTTCTTCCGCACTTGACATCTTCTGCATGCTCCAAAGGAACGAAAAGCATACCTTCCGGGTCATGGTCTCCATAACAGTTATATTCAATATCTGTCTGAATTGCAGCAATTTCAAATTTGCGTATTTTTGCTCCCTCCGGCGGACAAGTCGGAAACGGCAGTGGTTTGTTCTGATTACAAAGCGGAAGAAGATGTTTCTGATGGCGGCTATGAGCTCGTATGATTCCCCACAAACCAAGCCATACATCGTCTATACCGCCAAAATAATACAGATAGTCCCCTGCCCCATAATACTCGTCAATGCGAATGTTAAAAGCTTCTGAAATGCCGATGGTCTGTTCTGCAACAATTGGTGAAACAGGATCGGTAATTTCTTTTCGCCAGGACATTCCGTTTATATTGAATGCATGCTGTTCTTCATGTGCACCATCAAGAAGACGAATTACCATCGGGTCGCCTGGATAAGTTTCCAAAATCGGCGTTGCAGGGTCTCCGTACTTGCGAGAACTAAATATATGCGACGGATCATTTTTCTTTTTCAGACGTTCCTTCATAGGCTCACATCGGTAACTGATTCCCATAACGCCGGGGTCATCGTCAGAACCCGGATGCTCCGGCGGATTGAGCGGTTCTCCGTCTTTATCAAACAGCAGTGCAAAGTCATGGACGAACATTGCAAACTCACGATAGGATTCTCCGTTCGCTTTTCGGATAACGGCATTTGCTCCGCTTTTCAGCGGTTTTCCGTTTTTGGGATTCAGAAAAACTGAGCCTGCCGGTTCAACGAGCAGCGCACCGAACATACCATGCTGCTGATGTGAATTGGCAAAAAGATGATCGTGGAAAAATACCGTATTCAGTTCTTCATTGGCAAAAAAGCGCTCTATCAGCGTTTCGTATTTTCTTGCACCGGCAATATTGCTCCAACCGTTGGCTGCACCATCCGATACTATAGTATCAAACTTCACAAGATGAATATGAAAACCTATAATATCGGTCAATGTTTTCAATTGGAAAGGACTTTCTTCTATAAATTCCGGAAGTAAATTTGTCAGTCTTATTTCAATACAATCGCCTGCGTTTGCACGGATGACCAGCGGCTCAGGTCTGATTTTTCCGCTGTTGACTTTATCAAGATAATTTTCGAGTGTTCCGTGTCGTTCTATATCTTCCTTCAGGACAAAAAACCTACCCTGCGGATCATGCCAGCCATAGCGGTTATAAATAATTTTCGCCTGCACGACAGCCAATTCAAACACTTTAAGGTTTTGTGGACATCTGCACGGGCAAGTCTGGGAATACAATGCTCCCGGCGTAAAATTCCGCACAAAATTTGCTGCTTCCAATGGAGTTGGAAAAATTTTATTATTACAATTTTCATCCAGAATTCCCAAAGGTGGCTGGAGCGGTCGCTCGCCAAATTCTCCATTAATGAAATTAGGATATCCGGGATGAAGCAAATCCTTTTCTGGCGGACATGGTCTGTCTTTCAGCGGCATAAGCTGTTCTATAGGCGTACAATCCGGATATTCTCCTGTTCCATCCTCCAGTCTGTCAAAAATTCTCCAAAGCGTCCACATTCCCTCATGAAAATGGGGATACAGATGACAATGGAAAATAGCGTCTCCGATTGTTCTGGTCAAACTGCCGGCGCCATACAGAATATCAAGCGTATAACACTCCTGAGGACTGATAGAAATAGAATCTATAATTGTAGATTTCGGATCATCAGGATCAAGCCGCCATTGATGATTGTGAAGATGAAAAACATGGGTTTCTTTTATGCCGCCGTGAATCAGCCTTATTTTAGCCGGGTCACCAACATATGCTCTCAGAATCGGCGGTGCAGGATCGCCATATGACCATGAACTCATTGAAATATCCTCATCTGTTACAACATGATGCATTTCATTCAGAGGAGGTCTGTTACGCATCGGTTCGGAACGATAGCTGATACCTGTTGTTCCGTTTGGAAGTCCTGTATGAGGATCAACCGGCTGCTCGCCGTCCTTGTTTTTTATTTCCAGTTCATCATGGAAGAAAACTGCATATTCACGAAAAGCAGGACTTACCGGATGATAGATATCCGCAAATAATCCGCTTTCAATTTCCTTGCCGGTTACAGGATCAAACCACTCTGACTGCGGCTTTTCAACAATAATCGCACCGAAAAGACCATGTACATTTGTGCCGTCCTCATTTCCTCGTGCGTCTCCCAGATCTGAGAACAGGTAAACGCCCTCTTTTTCTGCATACCACACATACTGTATAAAATTCTTTGTGGTTGTATCTGGATTATTTCCTACATTTGCTCCGTCTGATGTCAGAACATCATATCGAAGTCCCTGCACATGTATGGACGCATTTCTGTCTAATTTGTTATAGAAATTTATACGAATCTCATCGCCTGCGTTGGCTCTTATGACAAGTGGCTGTACCTCTTTGTAAGGCTGCGGAGGACTCATTGCAAAATTCTCCCTTGCCTTCTGCTGAATTCTTTCAGCATCCTTTTTCAGCACATAAATCATGCCATTCGGGTCATGGTCACCGTATTTATTATAAACGATGGGAAGAGATATTGCTTCTATATCAAAAGTTCTGACAAAAGTCCTGCTTGGGTAATCTGACAGATTTGTCATTACTAAAAACTCCCTTCACATTAAAGTTGAAATATATAATATCTCAATTTAATATATGATAGTTTTTCCAGATAGGTTCTGAATGATAAAGCACATCTTACTCTCCTTAGTTGTCCATAAAATCTTGCCCACACCAGGAGTTCTTTTCCTTTGTGGGTTGTAACTTTGCGAATAACCAAAAGTTTTGCGTAATAAGAGAGTGTCAACAAATATTGCAGCCTTTTTACTGCCATTCCAATTTCGATTCAATATTGCCTGAGCAATCCTGGTCTGCATCCTGTTCACTTCATATTCAGCTTTTTCCAGTCGATTTTTTTCCAATTTCTGTGCAAGCTTTTTATTGTTAGTTAACTTCTCAGCTTTCGCTGTCGTTGAATGTTCACCATTTATAGGCTTGCCTCCTTTTCTTGCTATAAAACCTACTACTATATCGTTCTGTTGAACGGAAAGGAATATCGTATTACCACTTATCTTAGTGGTAAAGTAAAGCATATGGCGGATTGCTCCCGATTTCACAGCTGCAACGACTTCATCGGCATTTGACAAGATTGCATGGTGTCCGAAACCTGTTGTTACTTGTTTTCCGCCGTTGACGCCTGTAAATTCCGTATCTTCGGCATATCCGCCAAGCTCCAGCGCTTTTTGGATGGGCGTACGGAAATCCTTGTCCTCGCCAATATGGACTGTGCCGGGAAACAAAACTTTTTCTGTTGTAAAAACTCTGCCGGCGTAGCTTAGCTTCGGCGGCATTATGCAATTGGTTGTAAACAAAACAGGTGCAGGTTTTAAATTCCTTCTGCTGATTCTGCCATACCGTACCGAAAGTCTTCGGAAATCAGCAAGCTGAGAAAAGAACAGATGATTGAGTGCAAGCGGAGCTTTTTCAGGTTGTTGAAGAAAATCAAGCATAATTATGATCAAAGCATTTATTTTCTTATAATAAAACATATCGATTTGAAAATAAAGTTGCACGTCTTTGCCATATCTCAATCATAAAATGATTGATAACTTCTAAAATAAAACGATTATTTGCTATCGTTTTATTTTTCATCGCAAAAAAGAAACAGTCATAGTTATTCGTTTACAAACTTAATATTAACATCGCCATTATTTCCGGATACATTCAGCGTTTTTTCGCCGCCATCTTTATTGTCCGGCAAATTGCTTTCACCTTTTTTTATTTCGGACTGAATAGAAAAATCATCGTAACTTCCTACAAGCGCACCGGAAATATCTCCATTTTTAACGTTCAGAGTCAGGTTTCCACCTACATCTAAGTTTACAAAGCCAATATTTCCTCCATTCGAAGAAATGTTTATACTTCCGGTTACAGCTAATGCAGAAAGTGTTATATCCTCGTTTGTTGTGAATAGTGTAAGATTTTCTAAAAGTGCATCCGGTATCTGCAACGATATTTTCCTATCTTCAGCAGAGGGTTTTACTCCAATGTAATCCGTCCACTCTTTATCGTTTACACTCGCCATAGTCAACAAATTTTTATCAGAAACGGAAATATCGTAATACTCCTTACTGTTTTCATAATATTGAATATGGACTTGTTCATCCTCGGACAACGACACTTCAATTTCTCTATCTCGTACATCAAGATTGATTTCATTGATCCTTGCATCTGACGTATAACTTTTTTCCTCAAATGGTTCGCTGCTGTTCGAGCATCCAGACAAAATGAAACTGCCAAATACAAGACACGATACAAGTGATATGGTTTTCTTCATAGTGATTCCTCCATAGTAGTGTTTGGTATTATCATTCTTTCCCATGAGCTGAAATTTGAAAGAATGACATAGCGTTTGTCCATTGCTTTTCGCAACGTCTTATGCTATAATATAGTATACACCTTTGTGTAACACAAATGTCAATAGGAGAAACTAAAAAATGAAAAAATATTTTTCAGTTGGAGAAGCCGCAAAGGCTGTCCATACAACAAGTGAAACACTGCGGCATTATGACCGCATTGGATTAGTAAAGCCCAGCAAAAAAGATAAATGGACAAATTACCGCTATTACACCGAGCAGGATATTGTTCGTCTGAATACGGTGCGTGCTTTACAGCTTATGGACTTGCCATTACAGGAGATAAAAAAGGTTCTGGAATATGAAGATCTCGAAAAAATTGTGAATTTTTTAGTACAGGCGGAGAAAAAGGCAGATGAAAAAATTGCGGCATTGCAATACAGCAAATCAAAAATTCAGTTGGCAAAAGCGGACTATAAAAGAAAATTGCAGGGGCAGCAAAAGTTCAATGGTACTTTTATCAAAAATTGTCCGGATCGTGTTATTTTGCTATCAGATACTTTAGAAGCACCAACACTTGATAATCTCTGGAATTATCTCAGCCACTTCTATGATAAAGTTACTCCTGCTTTAAAAGAGCAGTTCTTATTTGAGGATTTAGCTGGTATCTATACCGAAAATGAAGTCTCAAGGCTTTTTGCCGTCTGTATTCGTTACTCTGCAATGAATTTTTCGATTCGGTTCACGGACTTGAATATCTGTTCATCATTTTCCCTGCGGAATCTCACACAGAATACAAACTGCCTTGCCGACGACATTTCTGTCTGTATTTCGTCCAGAAAATCAAAATCGGCACTGTCCAGAGCGGTCAGTTCAAGGTCGGGAATCATGCTCAGCAGCATCGTGAGATGATGGATTTTTGCCTCGATATTCGTCGCTGAAAGCACCGAAATATTTGTCGGTTCTATGCCGAAAAATGCAAATTCATATCTGTCCGTCTGCACACCGTATTTCGTAAAACGTTCAAAGCCGATAAGCCTCTGAACGCTGTTTTTCTTACTTCTCATTTTTGACCTCCCATAAAAATAACTGCTGTGAGGTCACGAAAAACTTCACAGCGTTGACGATATAGTCCATTATCGAGCTGTCGTCCGCCCTCAGACTCAGAAATGCGTAGCAGACCGTAACTGCCAGCGGAATCACAGTCCACAGCTTCGCAAGCAATGCCACCGACAGAATTATTCCGCCACAGATTATTAGAAAATCCCTCACGTTCCAGAACCACAGCTTCACCGTAGCCCTCAGATTTTCGGGATAAATGTAGATTTTCAATTTCAGTCACCTCACTTTTTCGTCATCATTTTCACAGCCTTTGCACCCATAGAAACCGTGTGACTTACGCTCATCACATTGACTCTGGTGCTTGTATCAAGCCCAAACATCTGTGCTATTCTCGGAACTTCGTTCGCCGAAAGGCATATTCCGACCGCCAGCAAAGCGTGCTGAGTGTAGGTAAGCAGTCCGAGATACAGGATTGTAGTCTGCAAAAAAGCGGTCAGACAGGTTGCAATGACCTGCTTGCACCAGCCGAAAAATCCGTCCGTATAGCCCCTCGGAACTCCGAACAGGTACAGACTTCCCACCGCTATCTGACACAATAAAATGCCGCCCCTTTTGATGTTCGCAAACACCACTTTTATCGTACAATAGCCGAAAAGTATGATAAAAAACAGGCTGAACAGCGATATATCTTCCGCCAGTGCAACTATCACGCTCAGTGCGGAACCGGCTACCGTATCGGTCGTTGAACCTATGAAATTTCCCAGTAAATCGTGGGTAAACGTCCCCTGAAGCGACGTACAGAAACTGTACAGCCTCTGCGGAACTACCGTGACCAGATTCACCGCAATAAAGCCTTTCAGCACGTTCAGACAGGTTGTCTTGATGTTGTTTTGTCCCGATTCATAGGTAATCGCCGTATCGAACACCGCCACAATAAATCCGCAGACAAACAGCATCCACGCCAGATGGTGGAACAGTGCGATGAACATCTGCAATTTTGTACAGCGAGGAACTCCGTCCTCCGTGAACTCGCCTGCGTGCCGTTCTCGTCAGGAGTCCCGCACATTCAAGGTCTGAAATTGCCCGAAATACCGTCCTTTTGCTGATATGCAAGTCCTCCGCAACAGTTCTGACCGACGGAAAACATTCGCCTTTTTTATTCGCACGTCCACACAGATAACAGTACACGCTGACGGCTCTGTGAGGCAGATTTTCATCGTAAATTCGTTCGGGAACAATCAATTTCACATCCCTCCCGTTTTCAGTAATCGCCTTGATTTCGGCGATTTTTCCTCATATTCCTCCTCCGGTTCAGGCAGAGGACTTTTCTTTTTCTGCAGATATTTCAGCTCTACCTCACGAATCAGCCCGTCACGCTCCATGTAGCTGACTTCCCTTGCACCTCTGTCCTCAATCCGAAACGGTTCGCCAAACTTTATGCCCCATCTAAAGTACAGTTTCAGCCTGCTTATCATCGGATGAGTGCCCGTTTTCATGACGATAAACTGACCTTTTGGCATACTTTTCAGCTCGTCTACTGTCATCAGCGGTCTGCCGATCATCTGTAATGACTGTGATTTTTCCTTTCCGCAAGACACAGAACCCGACTGCACAGTCTGCTCGCCCAAAGCCTTTGACAGTACCTCCGCCGACTGGAAATTAGGTGCAAAACCGCCGAATATCGTCAATTGCGTGTTGTCCGTGATTATTTCCATGCCCTGTTTTCCGTAATTCTGTTCAAGCTGTGCGAAGGACTGAATTATTGCAACAATAATAATTTTTCGGCTTCGTCCTGCGGAAAACATTGCCTCTGCACCCTCGATTTTCGGGAAAGTGCCGAATTCATCGGCAAAGAACATTACCCTGTTTTTCAGCGTACCACCGTTCTCGTCGGCGATGACCAGAATTTCTCTGTACAACTGCTGAATCAGCAGGCTTACCATGAAATATTTGCTGTTATCTTCTTCAGGTAAAATAATGAAAATCGCCGATTTTTCGGAACAAAACTGCTCTGCGTCAATTGCTGTACCGAAGCAAAGCAACTGTTCCATCTCTGAGTCCAGAAAGCTGTTCAGCCTCGACAAAGCTGTACTCATGATCGACATCATCGCCTGATCTGCGGAATTCAAAGCTGCTCCCGCAAGCAACTTTGCCGGTGATTTGCTGTTTTTCGGTTCAGGCTTTGCAATCAGGTCTTGTATCAGCTTGAAAACCGACACAATATGGCGTTCATTTCTGTCTCCGAACTCCGCCAGGAGTAGAATCACAGAAGCGAGAAGACCTTCCGCTGCGTCGTAAAAAAACGCATTCTGACCGTAATTTCCGTCGCCGCAGATATTTATAATCGTTTTTGCCGTGATTTTTGCATATTTCTAGGCTTTTGCATTTGACGAAAGATTGGTGTTGTAATTAAGATAAAAGT
>CAJKFZ010000086.1 GCA_905199285.1 uncultured Ruminococcus sp. | reverse complement strand
AAATATTGGCTATACAAACAGCTTGGAATGAGCTATCAAAACTTTAATAAAATGGTCAACAACGAAACCAAAATGATAAAACTTGAAAACATCGAAGCTCTGTGCCAGATACTTGAATGCACTCCTAACGATTTATTCATCTTTACTGATGAAGATTAAATCACCCCACAATATCCTTATTAAATAGCCTCATAACGTCCATTTTAAGCGCACGATTCTGCGGTTTTTCAAGATTCGGATCATCCTCCAGAAGCTCCCGTGCGCAATTCTGAGCCTTGTTCATAAGATCCATATTGCACGCAATATCGGCAATTTTCAGCGGCGGCAGACCATGCTGAGCGTTGCCGAAGAAATCTCCGGGACCACGCATTTTCAAGTCCTCCTCGGAAATTTTAAAGCCGTCGGAAGTCGATGACATGATCTTCATGCGCTTAACGCATTCGTCGGAAGTATTGTCGGTAATAAGGATGCAGGAGCTTTCAAATTCTCCACGTCCGACACGTCCACGGAGCTGATGGAGCTGAGAAAGACCGAATCTTTCGGCATTTTCGATGACCATGACCGCCGCATTCGGAACGTCCACCCCGACTTCGACTACGGTAGTGCAGATAAGAGCCTGAATTTCGCCGTCACGGAACTTTTTCATAGTCCTGTCCTTTTCGGCAGCGCTCATTTTTCCGTGGAGCAAAGCGGTAGAATACCCCTTCAAATTGCCGTTTGCAGCGTCCTCGGCATACGATTTAACGGCAAAAAGATCGCTCTCGCTCTCCTCAATCATCGGACAAACCACATAAGCCTGCCGTCCCTCGTCGAGCCTGCTGCGGACGAATCCGAACGCCCTGCTCCTGAGCTTGCCTGTAACGGCATAAGTTTTTATCGGTTTTCGACCTTTCGGGAGCTGAGTAATTGCCGATATATCGAGATCGCCGTAAATTATGAGAGCAAGCGTCCTCGGTATAGGAGTAGCGGACATAACGAGTTTATGCGGAGAATCGCCTTTTTCAGCAAGTGCCGCCCTCTGAGCAACTCCGAAACGGTGCTGTTCATCGGTAATAACTAGCGCAAGCGACTTATATTGAACGTCCTTTTGAATAATAGCGTGAGTACCGACAATAACGTCGATTTCGCCCGACTCGATTTTTTCCCTTACAGAAGCCTTTTTCTTCGCCGTCATCGAGCCTGTGAGCAGACAAACGCTTACGCCGAACGGTTCAAGAAAAGCGCTGAGCGTCTTGAAATGCTGCGAAGCGAGGATCTCGGTCGGAGCCATAAGTGCGGACTGAACCCCATTTTTCGCCGCAAAATAGCAAGCCGCAGCAGCAACAGCAGTCTTACCGCTGCCGACGTCGCCCTGCAAAAGACGGTTCATGGGAACATCTCTGCACAAATCTCCGACTATCTCACGGACTGCCCTTTGCTGATCGTCAGTCATTTCAAACGGGAGATTGTCGGTGAATTCCTCTATTTTAAGGGAATAATCCATTTTAAAAGCGTTGCTTCTGCGGCTTCTCGACTTCATCAAAGACATACCCAATTGAAGTTTCAGAAGTTCATCAAAAGCGAGCCTCCGCCTTGCGGTTTCAGCCGCCATATCTCTTTCGGGGAAGTGGATATTTTCCAGCGCCCAGACCAACGGACAAAGCTCATACCGTTTCATAACATTATCAGGAAGAGTTTCAAACGGCTCAGTTTTCATAAGATCGAGAGCCTGACGCATATTGGTACGCACCATATTAACGGACAGACCTTGCGTAAGATGATAAACAGGCTGAATAAGCACTTTCTGCTCCGAGCTTATATAAACCGGAGAGCTGATCTCTTTTCTGAGCAAATTTCCGGTAACCTTGCCGTACATATAATAAGTGCCACCCTCTTTAAGAGCCTGAAAACCGTAAACATTGTTATAAACAACGATAAGAATATCGTCGATACCGTCGGAAGCCGCCGCCTTGCAGATAACGAGTCCGCCCTTTATCCTCTGCGGAGGAAGCTTGCGGAAAACAGTGAGCTTCAGAACGTTATACTCATTCAGTTCAGCCTGACAAACCGGAACATAAGCCCGAAAATCGAGGTATGCCCTCGGGATATGATAAATCAGTTCATAAGGAGAATTTATACCTAACTTGCGGTATTTCTCTCCCTTAGCCGGACCGACTCCCTTAAGATATTCAATTTCACTGAAAAGATTAGCCGCCATGATGTCTCCTCCAACCAAAAGAAAAAGCGGACAAAACCTGTCCGCCTTAAGGCAACACTGTACAAAGATTGTTGTGCAGATGCGCCATGAAAATTTTCGTCAGATTGCATAAATTTAACGCAACAATACTGACGTATTGCAAGGAAAATTTGTGTGACACCTCAAGGGTGCTTCCTACGGGCGTATGACGGAAATTTTCCAAGCAAATGCATAACAAAGGCGTTAGCCGCGCTTTGTGCGGTGTTGCCTTGAATTTCATCGTAAATTATCTCTGTTCACAAATCAGCTTGATAGCAGTTCTTTCTTCGCCGTCGATCTGAATATTTGCAAAAGCAGGAACACAGATAAGGTCAATTCCGATAGGTGCAAGATAACCTCTTGCGATTGCTATAGCCTTAATTGCCTGATTTGCTGCGCCTGCACCTACTGCCTGAACTTCAACAGCCTTCTGCTCTCTTATCACCCCGGCAATTGCACCGGCAACTGAATTTGGTGATGAATGCGATGATACTTTTAAAATTTCAATAATGGTAACCCTCCTGCAAGTAAATTTTGTAAAATTATTAATATTTTGCCACATGGAAAAAATAAATAAAAAATAAAAAAAAAAAAAAAAAAAAAAAGCAAGTACCCAAAGCAAATTTTGTGTATTATCTTACAATTATTCGTTCAATTTTGTGCGTTTTGCCGTTTTTTTCGTCAAAAGAAGCCACAATTCCACATAAAAAACACTCTCCTTCAGCTTCTTTGAACCTGACAGGCATACGGAAACGAAGCCTGTCAACAGCCGGCTGAACCTCAACTCCAAGGCATGAATGTTCTGGACCGGTCATTCCGACATCGGTAATATAAGCAGTTTTACCGTTAAGAATGCATTCGTCAGCGGTCTGAACATGAATATGCGTACCGAAAACACCTGAAACTCTTCCGGCAAGATGAAACCCCATCGCCTTTTTTTCGGACGTAGCCTCTGCATGAAAATCGACAAAAATATTCGGAACGGAGATCTGCTCAAGAATCTCGTCAATTTTAGTAAAAGGATTATCGAGCGGATCCATATAAACCGTGCCCATAAGGTTCACAAAAGCGACCGAGTACGCCCCCATATCCAGAATACAGACGCCTTTTCCGACGCAGCCGCCCTCCGGATAATTTGCCGGACGGATAATATAATCCTCGTCAAAAATATCGAGAGCCTCTTTACGTCTGAAAGCATGATTTCCGGTCGTAATGATATCCGCACCCGCTCTGACGATAGAATCGGCGGAATAGCGTGTAATGCCGTTTCCCTGAGCCGAATTTTCGCCGTTAACAACAGTCACATCTATATCATAAAGGCGTTTTATTCCACTCAGCTTAGATGCAAGGAAATCGCACCCTGCCTTACCCACAACATCCCCTATAAAAAGTAAATTTTTCAAATTTAGTTCACTCCTGTTCCAAAACAGAATTTATCAGCATTTCTGCATTCTTATAAAAAATAAGTTCCTTTTCCTCATTTGTAAGCGCCAGACGATTTATCAGGTCAATTTCATCCATAGGGTCATCCCAAGGACAATCGCTGCCGAAAAGAATCCGTCCGATACCATGCGATTTAATGATTCTGAAAAAACGGCTGTCGTCTATATACTTCGAGACAATACCCGTATCGAGCCAGAGATTATCGAACTTTCCGGCGATATACTCTTCAACATCGTCCCATAGCTTCATTCCGCCAAGATGTGCGGCAACTATTTTCATTTCTGGGAACTGCTCTGCAACGTGAGCGAAGCTTTTCGGAGTTGCCTTGACTTCACCCTTGCAGTACGGATCCCAGCCACCGTGAAAAACCGCAATAAGCCCCAATTCTGAAATTTTCTCATATATGGGAAACATTCTCTTTTCATCAGGACAAAACATCTGATACTCCGAATGGAACTTAACTCCGCAAAGTCCGAGAGATTTTATGCGTTCAATCTCTTCCACAGCGTCCTCTGCATCGGGATGAACTGATCCGCAGCAATAAATACCATCTCCCATGACCTCCGCCGCCCAATTGTTAATGGTTGTCTGCTGTTTAGGCTTTGTCGCTATAGGAAGTATCATAGCTTTGCCGATGTTTCTTTCGATCATCAGCCTCTTTAAACCGCCCAAAGTACCGTCAGTAAAAGGCAAGATGCCGCTGGTTCCGACAAGAGAACCGACAGCTCTTTCAGCAAGCGAATCTGTAAAAGCATGAGTATGAAAATCAAAATATTCCATTATTTTCACTCCATAACGTGTTCCATAGCGTGATAAAAGATAGTTTTAACATGAGCGTCGCAAAGGGAATAAAAAATCGTTTTTCCGTCCCTTCGGGTACTCACAAGCCTTGCCTGTTTCAGAACACGAAGCTGATGAGAGATAGCGGACTGAGTCATGCCCAAAAGCTTTGCGATATCACAGACGCACATTTCGCTCTGGCAGAGGACAAAAATTATGCGTATTCTGGTAGAATCGCCAAAAACCTTAAGAAGTTCGGCCGCCTCGTAAAGAACCGATTCATCAGGCATGACCTTCGAGACTTTTTCTATTATTTCCTGATGCACACCGCATCCGCCGCAAATATGTTCATCCATTATATCATCTCCCTAAAAAAGCCAAAAACCAGATTACAGCGCCAACTACAGTCAGACTGAAAATAAATCCGACAATACAGGTTATCATAGAAAACCTATCGAAAACCTTACCCATTTTTTCATTCAAAAAAACACTGCACTGCTTACCCTTTTTATACATTATTTTAAATTCACTTGGAAAAAAGCACGGATATTCCTTTTCGCCAATCGCATAAAAAGCGGATTTGAATTTTCCGTCCGACGATTTATCAATTTTTGAAAAGACTGCATTTTTCTTTTTTGAAAAAACAAGAGCCGCCATAAACCTTGAAAAGATCAAAAACATAGATATTATAATCAATCCGGCAAGTCCGCCGGATGCATAAAGCAAAAAATCCGTTCCAACTCCAAAAATAAAGCAAATCGCACCAATAACAGCTATAACGAGAAAAAATTCCATTTATATTTTCTCCTAAAAAAATAACTATGCTAATATTATAGCATAGTTATTCGGATTCGTCAAACAAAATTGAGATTTCTTATCCGGTAACAGCATTTTGCTTTTCTGTGTT
The DNA here is from genome assembly GCA_905199285.1 of uncultured Ruminococcus sp. GTDB lineage: Bacteria > Bacillota > Clostridia > Oscillospirales > Ruminococcaceae > Ruminococcus. The sequence continues at coordinate 5,244 of CAJKFZ010000086.1, read as the reverse complement.
TTTACGAAGATATTGTTCTCTTTATCTCTTGTAAAGAGTATATTTACTCTCATGGCATCCTGCCCTAATTATTTTCATTACCTCTTTACGAGGTAATGAAAATAATTAATATCGGGATTCCAAAGGGGATGTACTCCCCTTTGGCAGGGGTGTGGGGACAGCGTCCCCTTAAAAAACTCTGATCATCCATTTTTTATTTTTTTGATACCGCTTCCCTGACCATTCTAAGAATCTGCGTTAACGCAAACGGAATTACAGCAAGTCCGACCATCTGAGCGAGATTGACTGCCGTAAACGAATTGCTCACACTCATAAATCCGTGGAACGGAGCGATCATAAGAACGGCGACAAGCAAAACTGCTCCCAGACAGAAAGCTGCGATCGAAAACATATTTTTAGTAAAGCCAAGCTTTGCAAGAGAGTATTTTCCTCTGCTGTCGAATCCCTCAAATAGACGTGCAAGGCATAATGTTCCGAAAGCCATTGTGCTTGCCATAGCCGCAGAATCGGTACAGCTCTTGCCTATCATAAAGGCTGTCATAACGCAGGCAGCAATAATAACGCTGTGGAAAAGAATATAAAGGCCTGTTTCCTTATTAAGAATGGATTCTTTTGAAGAACGTGGCTTTTCGTTCATAACCCCGTCCTGCATAGGCTCCATGCAAAGAGCGAGAGCCGGAAGCGAATCGGTGAGAAGATTTATAAATAAGAGGTGAACCGGCATAAACGGTAGCGGAAGATTGAGGATAGTTGTGAGAATAACGACTAAAATTGCCGCTGCATTTCCTGCGAGGAGAAACTTTATAGCATTTTTGATATTGCTGTAAATGCATCTTCCGTTTGCGACTGCCTTAACTATAGTTGCGAAGTTATCGTCAGCAAGTATCATTGAAGCAGCGTCCTTTGAAACCTCGGTTCCGGTGATACCCATAGCAACGCCGACATCGGCTTTTTTCAGTGCAGGAGCATCGTTAACGCCGTCTCCGGTCATTGAAACGACCATATCCTTTTTCTGCCAAAGCTCGACTATTCTGATTTTATGCACGGGAGAAACTCTCGCATATACCGAAACCTTTTCCAGCTTAGCGGAAAGCTCCTCATCGGAAATTTTATCAAGCTCACTGCCGTCCATAGCTAAATCGCCGTCTTTATATATACCGATTTCTTTTGCAATAGCAACAGCGGTCAGCTTATGGTCTCCGGTTATCATGATAGGCTTTATTCCGGCAGAAATGCACTCTGCAACAGCCGCCTTGCTCTCTTCTCTCGGAGGATCGGTCATAGCGGTAAGACCGATGAAAATATAGTCGCATTCGTCCTCAAGACCGACAGGCTTGTCGCTTGAAAGGATTTTTTTAGCGAATGAGAGGACTCTCATTCCGTTTTCGGAATAATTCAGATTTGCTTTCTTGATCATCCTGATGTCGTCATCATTAATGGGACGCACACCACCGTCTGCGAGGATAAATTTAAGTCTCGGAACAAGAACATCCACAGCACCTTTAGTATAAGCCGTTCTGGAATCGTTGAATATGTGAACAGTAGTCATAAGCTTTCGGTCGCTGTCGAAAGGAATCTCGTCCACACGGGGGTTTTCTTCACGGATGCGGACATATTCATCATTGCCGAGATAATCGGAAAGAGCTGTTTCCGTCGGGTCGCCGAGCCATCCGTCGTCCGATTTTGCAGCGTCATTGCAAAGAGCCATAGCGAGAATAAGTTCGTCCTTAGCAGCTTCACCGGAGAAGTTAAGGTCACGCACCGTCATTTTATTCTGAGTAAGAGTACCTGTTTTATCCGAGCAGATTATCGAAACGCAGCCGAGACCTTCAACAGCTTTAAGATCCTTGATAATAGCCTTCTGCTTCGACATTTTCTGAGTTCCGATAGCGAGAGAAATTGTAATAATAGAACTGAGAGCCTCCGGAATTGCAGCAACAGCAAGTGCTACGGCAAACATAAGAGCGTCAACAACAGGCTGTTTATTTATAAAGTAAGTCATAAGGAAAACAGCGATACAAATTGCAATAACCGCAATCGAAAGTATCTTGCTGAATTTATCAAGACTCACCTGAAGAGGAGTTTTCTTCTTTTTGGCATTCTGCATAAGCGAAGCTATCTTGCCTATTTCCGTATTCATTCCGACCGCCGTTACAACAGCAGTTCCACGGCCGTTTGAAATATTCGAGCCTGAATATATCATGTTCACTCTGTCGCCGAGAGCAAGCTCCTCCGCTTCGATTTTATCGGAAGATTTTACAACGTTAAGCGATTCGCCGGTAAGAGCGCTTTCGTTCACCTGAAGAGAAGCTGCTTCAAGAAGCCTTCCGTCCGCCGCAGCAACATTTCCTGCTTCGATAAGCAGAATATCGCCGACAACAACTTCCGACGCCGGAATTTCCACCTGAACGCCGTTTCTGATAACTCTTGCGCTTGGCGAACTCATAGCTTTAAGACTGTTGAGCGACTTCTGAGCCTTGATATGCTGAACAGTGCCCAGAATCGCATTCATGATAAGAACGACCAGAATAACGATAGTGCTTCCTATTTCACCGCTTATCATAGAAATAATCGAAGCAATAATGAGAATAACGACAAGCAGATCAGCAAACTGCTCTAAAAATATCATAAAAATACTTTTTGTTTTTTCCTCTGTTATAGCGTTTTCGCCGTTTTTAATACGACTTTCATCAGCCTGCGAGGTTGTAAGACCTTTTTCCCTGTCTGAACCAAGCTCACGCAGAACATTTTCTGCATCCTGATTAAAATAATTCATATTCCTCTCCTTTTCCCTACGAGAACAAGCTCTGTATTCCGCCTTTACCGTCAGACGAATCGATATTACATCTGCATACAAAAAAAGACTTTTATTGCAGCAGAAAGCGCAATAAAAGTCTTGCTAAAGCGTCACAATGAACCGATCATTCTGAGCCTTGCCCGCCCGACAGCTTACAGCCGTGGTTATGGCGATGCGGACACTTCTTCGGCAATGCCAAAGAGAAGCTACTCCCTTTTATTTTTACATTAATATAATAGCATTAAATCAACTGGATGTCAAGGAAAAAATGGAAAAACTTTTTATAGAATTATAACAATTATCAAAATATTTTTCTGTGCAAAAGAACCATTTCAAACTTCCTAATGCACATCTATCCACATAAAAATTTGTGCACAATGTTCAATTCGCAGGAATTATTATAAAAATTTTATTACATTTCAGAAACTTTTTGAATAAATACTTGAAATAAGCCATAATGAGTGATATAATGGATATACACTTATTTTAGAAATATCCAGAATAAGCCAACACGCCATAATATAAACAGGATCTATAAGGAGATAACTTATGAAAAGAAAATTAATTGCAATTTTCGCCGCCTGTATCACGCTTACCTGCGCCCTTGCATCGTGCGGAGACACAGACGAAAGCGAATCTGAAAAATCATCCCGTAAAAAGAATTCATCATCAGATGTATCCGATAAAGATGACGATGATGACAACGATGATGACGGCAACGACAAAAAAGAAAAAACTACTAAATCAGACCAGAAGAAAAAAGATGAAGCAACAACCACCGCCGTTGATGACGACGACGATATAACAACTACCAAAAAAACACCAACTAAAAAAGATGATCCGATCTCCGGAACAAATTCTCCCATCGACAGCGATGAAGCCATTGGCGGCGATATTACCGGATATTGGGAAATTCCCGATGAAAGCGACGAAACGATAGCAATGGGATTTGACGAAAACGGAAACGGTTCTGTTTTTGTAGATGCAACGTCCATGATGTACTTCACAAGCGATCAGAAGCTTTGCATGGAAGGCATGGAATTTGACGCCGAATTCGACGGAAAAACAATAACTGTTACAGCCGACCCAAGCGATTTTGGCGAATCGGATGAAAATATAGATATGGATCTCACTATCCTCACGCTTGAAAGAACCGGAAAGCCTGATGTTTCCGGCTTAGACGGAGAATATTCCCTCACAGGCGGAATGATGGGCGAAGTTATTATAAGCAGCTTTGCCGAAGAATTCAGTGCAGGAGCAGATATTCCGGTATATATGATAATTGACGGTGAAAATTGCGGCATAAAGCTTGATAATCTGTTCACATATTCTACCAACAGAAATATGCTCACAATTTCCGGACTTGATACAATTTCAGATGAGTTAGACGGTATGGACAGCGGAGAAGTTCCATATTCAGTAAACGGCGATGAGCTTACTATTTTTGACGATAACGGAGATATAATTATAATGCCCCGTTTTGAATATTAATTTAATTTAAAGGAGTAAATATTATTATGAAAAAATTAACTTCACTTTTTCTTGGATGCATGATGATCACCTGCGCTTTCACTTCATGCGGAGATAAGGACGAAAGCTCTTCCGAAAAGGCTGCTGAAAAGAAGGATTCTATCGTAGGCACATGGGAAGGCGATATCGACGGCACAGCAGGAAGATACATTTTCAGTGACAACGGTAAATTAACAATGGCTATGGACTGGAGCGAGTATCTCAACATGGACGGAAGCAGCTGTTATGTCGGCGGAACAGACGTTACAGATTATCTCGAATTCGACGGTTCCGAGTTTACTCTCGCAGAGAACGGAACAGAGATCATCTCCATGAAAAAGACCGAAAAAACTGACGCAGATAACTTTGACGGCGAATACGACGTTCAGGGCGGCTACCTTTCCGATGTGATCGAAAGCCAGTTTGGTGAAGGCGAATTCAATATTTCGATTACTTTTGAAGGCAAGGTAACATATTTCAACATAAAGGATATTGCTGATTACAGTGTTGACGGAGATAAGGTAACTCTCTCAAATATGCCTGAATCAATGTCTGACGACGGTGAGACTACTGTTGAGCTGAGCTTTACGCTTGACGGCGATTCACTCACACTTACCGATCCTGACGACGAAGACGACAAAATGGAATTTACAAGAGTAAAATAAAAATATATCAGACCGGAAATTTTTCCGGTCTGTGTTTTAGAACGTGTTCACATAAAATAAATGTACGGATTTTCGGTCATATTTTTGACAAATGCAAAGCGAAAATATACGGTGAGATGTCACCTGTCAAATATTTTCAACGCAGCCGTCAAAATTTACCGAAAATACGTGCGTTGTATTTTTATATGAACAGTATCCAAGGAGGTGTACTTTTAAATGGACGTCGGCTCTGACGGCAGTTCTCCCGGGAACAGTAGATATATCCTTATTATA
>CAJKFZ010000085.1 GCA_905199285.1 uncultured Ruminococcus sp. | reverse complement strand
TTGATATTATTATATTTGTAGTAGTGAGCTGTGAAGCCGGAGCTGTTGAAGTGGTTGCTGCCGGAGTTGTTACATTCGTATGCTGAGCTGATGTTGTATCAGCAGTGGTTTCTTCAGGAGTATCATGGTTAATAGAGCTGTTTGAATATCCGGCGGTAAATTCAAACGGAACCCAGCCGAAGCCGTCAAGATAAACCTCTGCCCATGCGTGGCTTCTGTTGTCTGTAACGTTAACGGTGTAAGAACCGTCGCTGTTAAGAGAAGAATCATTGAAATCATCAGCAACTATTACATATCCGGTCGCATATCTTGCCGGAATGCCAGCCATTCGAGCGAGAATAACTCCCGATGTTGCGTAGTGAATGCAATATCCTTTTTGATTCTCAATAAGGAAGTAATTGACGAAATCACGATTTGAAGGAGTTTTTCCGGGAGAGAGTGTATAACTGGTATCCGCACCCATTTTTTCCCTTATTTCATTGAGTATTGCAAGCTTATCTGCGGCTGTTCTAGCAAATTCTGCCTTATTGAGTATATCTGCATATTCAGCGTATACTTCGTTCATATCTTTGTCATTACTGGGGAACTGAAGATAATTTTCATAAACGAAGTCTCTGTAAGTATTTTCCAGAAGTTCAGCCATTATAATCTGACCATTGTTGTATTTTATAGAATCCCATGAACCTATAGTTACATCTGTCTTGAAATTGTCTTGAGCGTCAATAAGATTGTTTTTATTACAGTAAGAGAGAATTCTTTCACTCCATTCATTATCATCATGGAGATCATTTGTTGAATAAGTTTCTTCCAAAACGTATCTCAAATTTGAAGCAATATAATTCGGTTCGACAGGAACAAATTTATATGAAAAATCTCTTGCTGAGTTATTGAGAGAAGAAACTATCATATCACGGTTATATGATAGTCCGCCGTAGTTGTCTATGCCGTAAGGAGAGAAAATGCGGTCTTTATTAACTTTTGAAGTTATATCAATAGAAAGTTCAGCCGTACCGGGATTTATTAATTTTGTAAACAGGCACGGAAAATCCTGTGGAAAAATTCCATATTCCTTAAAATCGCTGAACAGACTTCCTGAATAAGCGTTATCGTCTAATTCAAGCCATTCGTTGTCATCGTAAATACTCTTAACAGCATCTTTAAGATAAACTGCACCATCATATTTTTTGTCGATCGTAACGATAAGATCGGTCGAATTTTTATATGAAACATGATCATGCGAGCCGAGCTTATTTTTATTGCTTTTATAAGAGAGACCGAATGCGTTTGCAAGTTTTTCAAGACTATCTTCGATATTGTTTACAGAAAAATCTTCAAAAGCGTTGCTTATTTCAATTCTTTTTTTATTGATAGCGTCACTTCTTTCATATCCCGTAAGCTTCATAACGATAAGAGTAACGACAGATATTATAAGAATTACTGATATAATGAAGAATCCACACTTTTCGGTTACTTTAAATTTCATTTGACGTTTAGGGAAGAACGTGTTATCTTTTCTTACAAAACCACCTGAACCACCGGTATATTCTCCGACATCTATTGAAGTTATGGCGAACATGGCAAGCCAGTATGAAACAGTCAGCATTCCCCAGAAAACCGGGATTTTGATTCCGTTATAGAGTCCTATTTCGATAACAGGAAAGGTAACTAACAACGGCAGAATAAGATTAGGATGATATATCGTAAAAAAATAAATAATAAAGGCGATAAGCCATATTCCGAAAATAAACAGAGTTGTTGTTGCGTCTTCTTCAGCAGACGGCTTGATATATTTGTAAAAATTTATATCGCTGTGGAATGATTCTTTGTAGATAACATTATAAACAAATTTAAAGCCGTCAGTTATTCTGTCAATCATTTTGAATGCAAGAGCTGCGAATGCGACAAGTGAAGCTGCGATAGCCCACAAAAGTTTTCGGTTAACAAGTGTAAGAACAATGTAAATAACTGAAAAAAATACAGCAGCTCCAACAACTTTCGGAACGTTGTAATTGAAGCTGAACATTCCGAGAAACGACATTATAACAGATACAAAGCCGATCACTGCAATTACAACAGCTTCAAATTTTCGTAGATCAGGACGTTTTTTCTTAACAGACATCACAATACTGTCATGTATTATGATGCCGTTGCTATTTTGAACAGTATGTTTTTTCATTACAATTCAATATCCTTTATTGATGAAGATATTCTTCCTATTATAACAGGAACGATGTTTATTCCAAGACCCCCGTCAGAAATTTTTGAAGCATCGGCGGAAGATTTCACGATAACAGCAGCATTTTTTATATCGGCATCAATTTTCTCATCAATATAAGAAAATGCAGGATCGTTTTCGGAAGAAGTAATGTATGTGAATGATGAAAGGGAAAAGCCGCTGTTATCGGCAAAATAAACATCAGGCTCAGGACAAACGAGATCATCGTTAAAAGAACAGACAAGTTCTTTTGCGGTTTCAGCGATATCTTCCGGAGAAGTTATGATCCTTTCGGTAAATTCTTTTGATTTTGCGCTGTAGAAAACTATTTTGTGTATTCTTTCATTTTCTATGAAAAATTGAGAAACGGCAAAAAGAGTTTCTATAAGTGTATCAAATATCGGGAGAGTATAATCTGAGTCCTCATAGCATTTGAGATTAATGAAGATCATAGATGGAACATCCACGGGAAGGCTGTATTCTTTAACGATAAGATTGTCTCGTTTCGAACTGAGCTTCCAATGAATACGGTTAAGTTTATCTCCAGCATTGTATTCACGAAGGTCAAAAATTTCGGATGGGTCGTCGCCTGGCTTGAATTCGGAAAAGACATTGCTTTCCTCGTTTATTCTGTCGGAAAAGTTCACTGTTCCGCCGATTTCGTGGATTTCCGGCATAATTGAAACAGAAGCGCCGACTTTTTTTGCTGTTCTGAACCGGAACAATCTCATTGGATCATAGATATTTATGTATTCTGTTCTGATATTTACTATTCCGCAGAATTTTGAACTGAGCTGAAACGTTACTTTCTGAGTATTTCTTGCCTGAACCGGCATATCAAGATAAAACGTAGTTATCTGATTGCTGAAAATATTATAGTAATCAATGCGTGCCTCCGCTTTTCCGATCGGGATAAAGCTTTTGCTTGTCACGCAAAGCTGAACCGGAAAGGGATGTTTTTTCGGAACGGTCTGATCCTTAATTACGATATTCGCCTTGACAGTATGTTTAAGTATCAATACCATAATAAACATTACCACCGGAAGAGCAGCTATAACAACAAGAAGAACGAGTGCAAAATCCCATAAATAGAGGATATAAAACATTATACATATTATTATCATCAGGAGGAATACTATTTTAGTTATAATCATAGCTTTACCTTCCGGATGATGCAATTCCCGGAACAGGAACTGATTTGATTATATCGGAAATGACGTTGGACGCAGTTACATCCGAAAGTCTGGCTTTGGAATTAAGCATTATACGGTGTTCAAAAACATCTCCGCAAATAAAAGCGATATCATCAGGAATGACGTAATCACGTCCCATAGCGACAGCAATGCCCTTTGATATCTGCATAAGAGCGAGAGTTCCTCTCGGACTTACTCCAAGTTTTATCATAGGGTGATTTCTCGTTGCAGACGAAAGTGCGACTATGTATTCGTAAATTCTGTCGTCAACATAAATATTCGAGATATATTCCTGAAGCTGAATGATCGTTGAAGCGTCTGCAACCGTATTTACAAGACCAAGAGGATTTGAATTGTATTTTGATTTAAGGATACTTACCTCGCTTCCGAAATCAGGATACCCCATGCTCAGCTTTATCATAAAGCGGTCGAGCTGAGAATCGGGCAGACTGTGTGTTCCAGCAGAACCGATAGGATTCTGAGTTGCAATAACCGTATACGGCGCTGGGAGTTTATATGTTTTGCCGTCAACAGTAATTCTTTTTTCCTCCATAAGCTCAAGAAGAGCTGACTGAGTTTTGCTTGATGTACGGTTTATTTCATCCGCAAGAAAAAGATTGCAGAAAGCAGCTCCCTTGCGGAATTCAAAGCTGCCTGTTGATTTATTGTATATGTTAAAGCCGGTAACGTCCGATGGAAGAACGTCCGGAGTAAACTGCATTCGGTTATGTTCAAGAGACAAAGCCTTTGAAAAAGCGAGCGCAAGAGTAGTTTTTCCTACTCCCGGGATATCTTCTATAAGAATATGCCCCTTGCAGAGAATAGCAAGAAGGACTTTAATAATGATAGAGTCTTTTCCGACTACCGCTTTTTTGACCTCATTTACGATCGAATTTATCTGATTTGTATAATTATTCATTTATTATCTCCCATTAGTGAATTTGAATATAATTATTATATCATTTTTGTGAAACTTTTGCAAGCAAAAAAATGAAAAAGTTTTCATGAAAATATAGCATTATGCATACAAAATGTGGTATAATATTACTCATAGACAGATCATTTTAAAATATTGGAGGAATAAAATGAATATATCTGACGCAGAAAAAAGAGCAAAAGAACTTTCAGCTCTTCTTGAAAAATACAGCTATCAGTATTATGTTCTTGATGATCCGGAAATTTCCGATTATGAATTTGATATGCTCATGCAGGAGCTTAAAGCGATAGAGGAAGAATTCCCTGAGCTTATACGTCCGGATTCCCCGACTCAGCGTGTAGGCGGAACGGCTCTTAATACGTTTGAAAAGGTTCAGCACTTGGTTCAGATGGCGAGCTTACAGGATGTTTTTTCCTTTGAACAGACTGAGGCATTCGTTGAAAAATGCCATAATGAGCTTGACGGAGCAGAATTTTCCGTTGAGCCTAAAATAGACGGTCTTTCCGTATCGCTTGAATACGAAAACGGAGTACTTATGCGTGGTTCGACTCGTGGGGATGGTTTTACGGGAGAGGATGTTACTGCCAATCTGAAAACGATAAGAAGTATTCCGCTTATAATTGAAGATGCTCCTGAATTCCTTGAAGTCAGGGGAGAGGTTTATATGCCGAAAAGCAGCTTCTTCGAGCTTATTGAGCAGCAGGAACTGAACGGTGAGAATCCGTTTAAGAATCCGAGAAATGCGGCGGCAGGTTCTCTGCGTCAAAAGGATTCTAAAATAACGGCAAAAAGAAAACTGGATATGTTTATTTTCAATATACAGCAGGTTCGTGGAGTGGAATTTAAGTCGCACAGCCAGTCTCTTGATTATCTTAAAGAAAAAGGCTTTAAGACGATTCCTTCATATAAAATATGCCATGAATTTGATGAAATAAAGGCTGAGATAGACCGTATCGGAACGGAGCGGGCTGAATTTGACTTTGATATAGACGGTGTTGTTATAAAGGTTGACGATCTTGCTCAGCGTGAAATTATGGGAGCAACGACTAAAACTCCGAAATGGGCTGTCGCATATAAATATCCTCCGGAAGAAAAGGAAACTAAGCTTCTTGACATTGAAGTCAACGTCGGAAGAACGGGAGCGATCACTCCTGTTGCTGTTTTCGAGCCGATTCTTCTTGCCGGAACAAGCGTATCAAGAGCTGTCCTTCATAATCAGGATTTTATCGATGAAAAGGATATCCGTGTCGGCGATATTATAGTTGTACGAAAAGCAGGGGAGATAATTCCCGAGGTTCTGAGGAGCGTTTCTCATGAAGAAAACAGCGTGACATTCAGGCTGCCGGAGGTTTGTCCTGTATGCGGAACGCCGTCTGTCAGAGATGAAGGAGAAAGCGCACTGAGGTGTCCGAACGTTCAGTGTCCGGCGCAGCTTTTGAAGAATATGATTCATTTTGCGTCCAAAAATGCAATGAATATAGACGGTCTCGGTGAAGCAAATATGAAGCTTTTTGTCGAGAGCGGACTTGTAAAGTCTCCGGCAGATCTGTATATCCTCAAAAAGGAACAGCTTACAAATTTGGAGCGTTTCGGAGAAAAATCCGCTGAAAATCTGCTCAAAGCTATTGAAGCCTCTAAAAATTCAGAAGCGGACAGGCTGATACACGCTCTTGGAATCCGAAATATCGGACAAAGGGCTGCAACTCTTCTCTGTGAAAAATTCGGCGATGTAAACTCGGTTCTTGCTGCCGAAAAGGACGAAATATCTTCGATTGACGGCTTTGGCGATATCATGGCTGAAAACGTTTACAACGCTCTGCGTGAGCCGCATACGATAGAGCTGATAAAACGTCTTGAAGAATACGGCGTCAATATGACCTACAGCAAAAAGACTTCGATAGACGAGCGTTTCAGCGGTATGACATTCGTTCTTACCGGAACTCTTCCTACTATGAAGCGGAATGACGCTAAAAAGCTTATTGAAAGCTTTGGCGGAAAGGTAAGCGGTTCTGTTTCCAAAAAGACCGATTTTGTCGTTGCCGGAGAGGATGCCGGAAGCAAGCTTACGAAGGCTCAGGAGCTTGGAATAGAGATTTTGAGCGAAGCTGATCTGATTGAAAAAACTAAATAAAAGGAGATTATTATGGAATTTATTTGCTACCCAAAATGTACAACCTGCAAGAAGGCGCAGGCTTGGCTTGATAAAAACGAGATAAAGTACACCCTGCGTGATATTAAAGAGAACAATCCGTCTTACGAAGAGCTTAAAGGCTGGTACGAAAAGAGCGGTATTCCGCTGAAGAAATTTTTCAATACAAGCGGACTTATCTATCGCTCGATGAATCTTAAAGATAAGCTTTCAGAAATGAGCGAAGAAGAGCAGCTCAAGCTTCTTTCAACAGATGGAATGCTGGTTAAAAGACCTATTCTGCTGAAAGACGGTAAGGTCGTGATCGGCTTTAAAGAAGCAGACTGGGAGCAGTTTGTTAACCGTGATTAACAAAAATTGACAGAAAAATATCAATGTGTTATAATTATGTTGTTTTATAGAGATTTACATAAAAATAGGAGTGATGTTTATGAAGCAATATGACATAACAGGAATGAGCTGTGCGGCTTGCAGTTCCCGTGTAGAAAAAGCAGTTTCCGCTGTAGATGGAGTTAAATCATGTTCTGTAAATCTTCTTACCAATTCTATGGGAGTTGAGGGAAATGTACCTGATTCGGCAATAATCAATGCCGTAAAAAATGCGGGTTACGGAGCTTCTGTAAAGGGAGGCACGGCTTCTTCAGCTGCTATTGAGGATACGGAGGAACCTGTAACAAATCCTGAAATATCATCAATGAAAAAAAGACTGGTATCATCTGTTGTTTTCCTTATTTTGTTGATGTATATTTCAATGGGACATACTATGTGGGATTTCCCTCTGCCTGATTTTATGGCAGGAAATCATGTGATGATAGGTCTTACTCAGCTTATTCTTTCAGCAATAATCATGATAATAAATCAGAAATTCTTCATTAACGGTTTCAAAGGACTTATAAGACGCTCGCCGAATATGGATACTCTTGTTGCGCTCGGTTCTATGGCTTCGTTCGTTTACAGCGTGTGGTCGCTTTTTGCAATGACCGATGCTCAGATGAAAGGCGATTCCGGAGCTGTCATGAATTATATGCATGAGTTTTACTTTGAATCGGCAGCAATGATACTGACTCTGATAACTGTTGGAAAAATGCTTGAAGCCTATTCAAAAGGTAAAACAACAAATGCTCTTAAAGGTTTGATGAAGCTTGCTCCAAAAACTGCCGTTCTGTTGAAAGATGGGGCGGAGATGACCGTTCCGGTAGAACAGGTGAAAAAAGGCGATATCTTTGTGGTTCGTTCAGGCGGAAGCATTCCTGTTGACGGCGTTGTTATCGAGGGTGAATGCGCTGTAGACGAGTCTGCCCTCACGGGAGAAAGTATTCCCGTTGACAAAACTACCGGAGATACGGTAGCGTCGGCAACTATAAATATGTCGGGATATATCCGCTGTGAGGCGTCAAGGGTTGGCGAGGATACTACTCTTTCGCAGATAATAAAAATGGTTAGCGACGCTTCAGCTACAAAAGCTCCGATCGCTAAACTTGCAGATAAGGTTTCGGGTATATTTGTTCCGGCGGTTATAGCTGTTGCGCTGATTACTCTCGGAGTATGGCTGATAGTCGGACAAAGTATCGGTTTTTCGCTTGCAAGAGCAGTTTCGGTTCTTGTAATAAGCTGTCCGTGCGCTCTTGGACTTGCAACACCTGTCGCAATAATGGTTGGAAGCGGAATGGGTGCGAAAAACGGTATTCTTTTTAAAACCGCAGTTTCTCTTGAGGAAACAGGAAAGGTTCAGATAGTGGCTCTTGACAAAACAGGAACTATAACATCAGGCGAGCCGAGAGTTACTGATATCATTCCGGCGGACGGATACGATGAACGTTCACTTTTAAAGCTTGCTAACGCTCTTGAAAGAAAGAGCGAGCATCCTCTTGCCAAAGCGATTCTTATACGAAGCGATGAGGAAAAAATCGAGTCGGAGGAAGTTTCCGATTTCAGGACTGTTGCCGGAAACGGTCTTACCGGAAAGATAGGCGATTCAAAGCTTGCCGGAGGAAATTACAGCTTCATCAGCTCGCAGGCAGAAGTAAGCGACAGTCTTAAAATTAAATCGGAAGAGCTTTCAGAAGAGGGAAAAACGCCGCTGTTTTTTGCGGAAAACGGCAAAGCCGCAGGAATTATAGCTGTTGCGGATGTTATAAGGAGTGACAGTCCTGAAGCGATTCGGGAGCTTCAGAATATGGGAATCCGTGTTGTAATGCTCACAGGTGACAATGAACGGACTGCAAAAGCTATCGGCAGACAAGCTGGAGTGGATGAGGTTATTGCAGGAGTTCTGCCGGACGGCAAGGAAAGTGTCATCCGTAAATTAAAGAAAAAGGGAAGAACAGCAATGGTTGGCGACGGAATAAACGATGCTCCGGCTCTTACCAGTGCAGATACCGGAATTGCCATTGGTGCAGGAGCCGATATCGCTGTCGATGCTGCTGATGTTGTTCTGATGAAAAGTACGCTCAGCGATGTTCCGGCGGCAATAAGACTCAGCCGAAAGACGTTGAAAAATATCCGTGAAAATCTTTTCTGGGCATTTATTTACAATGTTATCGGAATTCCGCTTGCTGCCGGAGTTTACATTCATTTATTCGGCTGGCAACTTAATCCGATGTTCGGAGCGGCTGCGATGAGTCTTTCAAGCTTCTGCGTTGTGACGAATGCTCTCCGTCTTAATTTCTTTAAGATTCATGATTCAGGCAGAGATAAAAAAATTAAGCCTGTTATTTCGGAAAGTTCCAAAGAGGCATCTGAATGCTCGGTTCAGACTGTTAAGATAAAAGGTATGATGTGTGCTCACTGCGAGGGAAGGATCAAGAATGCTCTTGAAGAGATTGACGGAGTGGAAGAGGCAATAGCTTCTCATGAAAAAGGAACGGCTGAAATAAAGCTTTCTTCACAGATCGACAGCAAAAAAATCAAAAAAGCTGTTGAAAGTGCAGGATACAAATTTCAGGGAATAAAATAATGTGAAAAATCCGCAGCAGAATAATTTTTAAATTCTGCTGCGGATTTTTAGAACAAGTTTTTATAGTTTCTTAACGCTGTCACGGATAATAATGTCGCCGTTGACCATGCGGACATCATGCGGCATATTGGGATTTTTTATTTTATTGCGGATCTGCTTGGCACTTTCACGAGCCATTCTGTCCTGATTGACCTCATATGTCGTAATTTTTATCGGTGAAATCCATGAAAGAATGTAATTATCAAAACCAACAACTGAAATATCGTCCGGAACTTTGATGTTACGTTCAGAAAGCATATTTATAGCTTCATAAGCAGTATTGTCGCAGTTGCAGACAAGCGCTGTTGCATGTTTCGTTATATCGTCCGGAAGAGCAAATTCAATTTTTCCGACTTCATTTCTGTCAGGAATTATCATATCGTCTCTTATTGGAATACCAGCGTCGATAAGCGCACGGCAATAGCCGAAAAATCTGTCGGTGATGCTGCTTGTTTCGCCGATAGTTCCGACAAACATTATATCACGATGTCCCTGCTGAATAAGATAATCGGTCATAATATACATACCGTAGTAGCCATCGGAAATAACTGAATCGAAGCCGAGCCTTGACTTATAAGAATCAAGGAGAACGACAGGAACGTCAAGTTCTGAAAGCATTTTAAGGTAATCGTCATTAAAAGGTCCCATAGCGATAATACCGTCCACACGGTTGCTTTTGACGAGATTGGGAACAATGAGGTTTTTTTCAGCATCTTCGGTTACAACCTCAAGAACCCCTAAATCTCCTGTAGAAGAAAAGCTTTTAAGAAGCTTCTCATATAAACTCCAATAAAAAGAAGAACCTTTTTCGAGATAACGATGAGCATTTAGGATTCCGATAAGGAGAGAATCCGAATTGGACGAATCGTTTTTTTTATTGATTGAATAGCCCATTTCATCGGCCGTTTTAATAATTGCTTCACGAAGCTCGCTTCCAACGCCGTCTTTTCCGCTTAAAGCCTTTGAAACTGTAACTACGCTTACATTAAGTTTTTCGGCAATATCCGCCATTCTGACTGCTTTAGCCATATTTAAACTCCTATACGCTTTTTTTCTTCTGCTTTTTCAATGTTAGTTCATAGCTTACATCAAGCAGTGATTTGATTTTTTCATCATCTACGCTGCCATCGAGCGCAATAGAAATCCAGTTTTCCTTATTCATGTGATATGCAGGAAAGAAGCCGGGTTCACGAATGAAGGAACCTATCATAATCGGATCGCACTTCACATTCAGGACATATATAATTCCGTTTTCAGACAGTCCAAGTTTTGTTTTTTCTACTTCCAGTACAGCGGCAAACCACTTACGGTTGTTACTATGTCTGAAAATCATACTGTTAGGCGATTTTGACCAGAGAAATTCTGCCTCTGCATTATATGTATGACCAATGTAAGCACTGAGTTCATCGCAATTCATATGTATATCCTTTCACGGGTTTTATATATGTTTATATTAATTATAACATATAGTTAGTTTGACGTCAAGTCTATGTTCTGCTTTGTGCAAAATGCTGAAAAATGATTTTTTAAGTAAATGTGCTTGACGTTTTAAGCTTACGGTGGT
>CAJKFZ010000084.1 GCA_905199285.1 uncultured Ruminococcus sp. | reverse complement strand
AGACGGTGATGGAACTTGGAATGTTTTTGATCTATGTCTTATGAGACGGCGTTATTTTACGCAAAACAGTAATATTCCGAGTGAAATCAAAGAAATCCCACAGAATTATTACACCTCTGCGGACGAGCAAGGTACTTTGGAAGAACTTTATTATGACACCTATGAATCCATGACTTACGATGAAAAAAGTCAGATACTGAATAAACGTGCCATCGTGTATCTTCCCTATGGATATTCTGATGACGAACAGTATGACGTTTTCTATCTGATGCACGGAGGCTGGAGTAACGAAACAAGTACCTTTGGAACTCCAAGTAATCCTTCAAGCTTCAAAAATGTCATTGACAATGCGATTCAGAATGGCGAAATCAAGCCAATGATGATTGTATGTCCAACGTATAATAATACAAGCAGTAATGACAGTGATAATTTCAGTCTTGCTTTGAATCTGAACAGAAACTATCACAATGAACTACGCAATGATTTGATTCCGGCTGTTGAGTCAAAATACAATACTTATGCGAAAGATACTACTCCTGAAGAATTAAGAAATTCTCGTGAGCATCGTGGATTCGGCGGCTTTTCAATGGGTTCGGTAGCGACATGGAGAACATTTCAGAATTGCCTTGATTACTTCAAGTATTTCATGCCAATGAGCTGCGGAACATCTCTTGACGACGATACTATTTGGGTAGCTGCGAAAAATTATAATCAAGATGATTATTTTGTGTTCTCCATGACCGGTACAGATGATTTTGCTTACAGCTATGTCAATCAAAGAATTCAAAAAATGCTTGATTCCGATTATTTTACGGAATTGACAGATGACACAAACGGCAACTTTGTGTATCGTATCATGGACGGATATTCTCATAATGGATTTGCTGCAAATACCTATACTTATAATGGTTTACGCTGGTTCTGGAATTAAATAGAAAAAATAGGATGTTGAGTGATTTTTCAACATCCTATTTTTATTATACACTCAGCGGCAAAATCATACTTCTGCTGCTTTCAAGCAATTATGGTAATTCATATCGCAGCCATAATGCATTTCCATCCATAGGTTTTGCCTCTTTCAGACGGAATGCCACAGGAGCATGAGACGGCATGAAATCTGCTTTTTCAAAGCAAGAAACGACAGTTGTACTTCCGTCCGCTACGGGAGCAATCACAAAGCTCAACTCATCAATCAATCCTTCCTGCAAAAAAGACCAGTTCATCACACCGCCGCCTGCGACCATTAAGCGTTCAATTCCAAACAAGGTATAGAGTTTCTCTAAAAGCAGCGAACAATTCAGTATTTTCTCTCCTGCAAGGAGATAGGATATACCCAGATCTTGCAAATATGCCAGATATTCAGGAGCTGCCTGCTCGGTCAGCACCTCTATGACGTGGGCGGCAGGACGTCCCTTTTTGGCAAGACTGTGAGAAGAAAAAGCCAGTTCTCCTTTCGGGTCAACAGAAACAATAAAATTCCCCATGTCTTTTCCAGCCGGGTTTACCCAGTCTTTCCGCATTGACGGCTCCTTGACTGCAGTCAATCCGGCAACCTTTCCATCCGCATAACCGCCAAGCATAGTTGTCGTACCATAAAGGGTTGCCTGACAGTTATAGAGATTACGCAAATTGCTGTATGCTTTCAAAGCAGGCTGCGTTTCCGACATTTCGAAAAAGTCCCCGTCAATCTTTCCGTCCAAAGAAGTGAGCATATGACAAACAACAAAAGGCTGTTTCATCGTGGTCCCTCCTTATTTTAACTTCGAGCCATCGCCGAACGCATTGCCCACACGCTGTCCCATCACATGGTAACCTCTGTTGGCTGGCTCAAAGGCAATGGGGCGGAACTTATCCATATCCAGGCTTCCCGAATCATTCAGAATTTCCCCATCAGCACTAACGTTAACAATCTGACCGATAATATTTCCGTCTTCTGTGATCTTCAAAAGCTTACATTCCAATGCCAGCGGAAATTCATCAATAACAGGAGCATCCACGAATACACTTTTCGTGGTATGCAAGCCG
Source organism: uncultured Ruminococcus sp. (assembly GCA_905199285.1). Lineage (GTDB taxonomy): Bacteria > Bacillota > Clostridia > Oscillospirales > Ruminococcaceae > Ruminococcus. The sequence goes on along the minus strand of CAJKFZ010000084.1, from coordinate 9,123 downwards.
GACTTTTCCAATTTATCCGGCACTTGATTTGCAGACACCAATCCAACATAGTCAGCCTCCACCACATGAGCGGCATCGGCAAAGCTAACGGTAAAGGCTTCTTTCGCTTTGATGTTAGCAGTAGTCTTATGACTTGCACTGAGACAAAGAACCACCTTATCTGCATCATACAGACCGCCCCATGCTGCGTTCATGGCGTCAGGCAGACCATTTTCATCATAGGTGCCGACGATCAGCACCGGCAGAGGATAAAACCAAGGTTTTGTTCCAAAATTTTTACGCATAATAAACTTCCTTTCTGAAATTACATTTTGATTTATTTATTCTGTGTATTTTACCACAGCGATAAATAATATTACTTGCTTTTAAATGCTCTATTTCATCAATTTCTTTGACGTCGCTATATACATTCCGAGTGTTATCGGAAGCATCATCGCCTCAATAATCAGCTGTGTCCAGATCATACCATATAGTCCCACAAGCCAGTTCATTAAAAGAAGGCAGGGAATATTAAGAAATCCTTGACGGCAAATTGTCAATACAGCAGACTGTATGCCTTTTCCCATTGCTTGGAGCGTATATATGATCAAGGCATTTACTGCTGTCAAAGGTACTGCCAGACAAGCAATTCTAAGGAATTCAGCTCCTAATGTTCCGGTCTGTGTATCCTGAATAAACGCCCCCATAATCCATGGGGCAAAACACAAAAAACAAATGACAAATGATGCTGCAATTATCAGCGCCGTTTTCCATGAGAAAACAGAGATCTGACGCATTCTTTTATAATTTTTTGCCGCATAATTATATCCTACTAATGGCATAAATCCCTGACACAGTCCCATGCAAACACCTAACGGGAATAAGTCGATCTTTTTTACAATTCCGTAGGCAGCAAGCGAAATATCTCCATACCCGGAGGCAAGCTTTACAATCACCATATTGGAGGCATTTGCAAGTGCGGTTGTCAGGGCTGATGCAATTCCTACAGAAAATACCGGTATTGCAAAACGCATTGAAAAATTTCTAATGGATAAAGACATTGCTGTTTTATTTCTAAGCTGATAAAATACGATCAAAAAGAATAATGCAGATGCCAAATTTGAAAAAGCAGTTGCAACTGCACTTCCGATGAAACCCATACCAATACCAAACATAAGAATAGGATCCAAAATAATATTGAGGACTCCGCCAAACATAATGCCAGCACTTGCTTTTTTTGCATATCCTTCACTTCTGAGTAAATGTGCTAATGTCATATTTAACATTGTCGGTATTCCGCCAAGCACAACAACCCACATCAAATATGAACTTGCATACTGAAAATTTTCCTCACTTGATCCCAATATTTTTAATAACGGTGTACGGAAAATCAGCGAACATAATGAGAATAAGAAAGTTGCTGCAATTCCACCATAAAAGCTGAATGCCTATACATACTTGACATTTTTATGATTTCCTGAGCCAAGCATTCTGGAAATCAGGCTGCTGCCGCCGATGCCAAACAAATTTCCCAAAGCTGTAAGTATATTAAACCATGGATAAATCAACGTAACTGCTGCAACCATGTATGGATTGCCAATCTGTCCAATGAAAAAGGTATCAGCTAAATTATAAATAATACTTACAATTTGGCTGATGATAGACGGAATTGCCAATGCAGCAACTGCTTTATGAACCGGTGCTGTTTCAAATAATTCTCTTTCTTTGTCTTCATCCATTTATTTCAGTACTTCTTCCTTTTTTATAATTTCAAAACCGTCGAATACTTCTGATATTTCCATATTATATAACATTTTATGAAGCTTACTTCTGCCCATCCACACATCCGGCACCATCTCCAAATAGCGTTTCAAAAGCTCCGGAGTACTGGTATAATAACGCTTATTCTTGTTTATGTCAGAAATCTCTGCCATTTCCTCCTCTGTCAGGGTAAAATCAAACAAGTCGAAATTGTCCTTGATATGGTCAGGATTTTTAGAACCGGGAATGACAATATTACCGTCTTGAATATGCCAGCGCAAGATGATCTGCGCATTTGTTTTGCCGTACTTTTTACCAAGTTTACTGAACAACGGTTCTTCTAGCAGTGCCTTGTCTCCATGTCCCAAAGGATACCACGCCTGAATGATGATATCTTCCTTCGCCAGGAACTCCTTAAGGTCTTTCTCCTGAGAATACGGGTGTACCTCAGTTTGAAGTACAGCAGGCTTTATCTCGCAAATATCCAGAATTTCTTGAGTCTGCTCCTGATTGAAATTAGACAAACCAATTGCCTTTACTTTACCTGCTTTGTAGGCTTTTTCCATTAGCTGATATCCGGCGATATAATTGCCGGCAGGCTGATGAATCAACAGCAGATCAATGTAGTCAGTGCCTAACCGCTCTAAAGTCTTTTCTACTGCGTCCTCCTGTTCATAGAAAGAAGGCCACAGCTTGGTTTCCAGGAAAATTTCCTCTCGTTTCAGACCGGATTTCTTTATTACGCGTCCCACAGCCTTTTCGTTTACATATGCATTGGCAGTATCGATCAATCGGTAGCCGTTCTCAAGAGCACTAAGTACAGAAGCTTCCGCCTCATCAGGAGTCAGGAGAAATGTTCCGATGCCAGCCATAGGCATCTTAATTCCATTGTTTAAAGTTGCATATTCCATATAAAACTTCTTTTCTAATCATTACTTTTGAATAATGGGAGTGCCACCATAAACCTGAGACATGGGAATACGATTAATTTTCAGTAAAAACTCTTGTTAAGAACTGATCGTATTCATTAATCCAGTCGCCTTGATACCCAAAACCATGAGGCATTCCATCTAACTGAAGCCGTTCCACTGGCGTACCTGCTGTCTCTACAGCGTCAGCGTTGGCAAGGAATTGTTCATAGAACGGATCGCGAGTACCAAAGCAGTAAAAGGTTGGCGGCAGGTCAGCTTTCCGCAAAGATTCCACGTCAGTCGTTCCCACACTTAACCGACCATAGAAAGAATAAATCATACCGTCTGCTGCTGCATCAGCAGATACTTCGTCCAGTGCATCCGGCACATAGTCTGGATCCAGAACGGTGGGACTAACGGTACCGTCAAAATTGCGAAGCATCTCACCTGCCAGAATTCCGCCAGCAGAAAATCCCATAACAGCGATGTCCTGTTCGTCAATTCCATATTCCTGTGCATGATGGCGAACAAAACGGACGGCACGAGCCAAGTCAAGTGCACCTTCTTCCTGTGTATAAGGCTGCAAGCGATAGTCCACCACAAAGCTTTGATAGCCTAATTTACTCAATTCCTTCGCTACAGGAGAGCCTTCATTCCAGTCGCTGCGATACTGAAAGGCACCACCTGCACAAATCAGAACAGCTCCCTTGATTTCGACATCCTCCGGCACCGGAAAATAGGTCAGATACGGTCGGAAATCCGGGTCGTCAGAATATCTGCCATTGTTGACGGTATACTCCGTTTCCGCAGGAATATTTCCTTCTTCCCATAGGTAAAGAACTTGTTGTTCTCCAGGAGTGAGAATGGCAGCAGCGACTGTGTTACTTGTCGTCTTGCCGTCAGACGTGCTATCCGTCGTGTTGTCAAAGGATTCATCCGGTACAGGAATATTGTTATCATTTGCAACAGATGCAGTTGTCTGACCAGAGATGAGAGTATCTGATTCAGAAGAAGTATTCTGTATTTCGCAGGCTGCGAAACTCATGCACAAAGCCGCAGCTGCACAAAATAAAAGTATTCGTTTCATGTTCCACTCCTCTTACTGTGAAAACAGCCAACCCATTATTTTCTCATCGTAAGCAAACAAACCACCACCGCCATGCTCATTTGTCATACCACGGTCAGTGAAATAGTCGTGCTCCCTAATATCCAGCACCAACAATTCATCAATCTCCGCATCGCTGAGTCCCTGCTTAACATACAGGGAATAAAGAGTATCATAGGCTTCCTGACTGGGTTCACAGTCGTAGTACTCATCATTGCGTCCAATGGAAAAATATACCGGAAGGCACTGATGTGCTACAGTTTCATATTCACCGTCCCACTGGGAACTGACCTGCAAATATGCGGTAAACAGGTCGGGACGTTTTCCCACAACCTGCGACATTGTTTCTCCGCCTCCGGAAAAGCCGTTTGCGTACACCTTTGAACGGTCAATGTTGTATGCTTCCAGAAAATATTCCACAAGAGCAATGGTCTGGTTTGCGGAGGTTTCCCCCCAGTCGCTGAGCTGAGGTGCAACAATTATCATTTTGCTGTTATACTTCTGCGCCTCAAAGCCAAATTCCTCAGATTGAATATTGGCGGCAACTCCCTGAAAATAAAGTCCTTCATAACCGGGTAAGGTGAAATACAGGGCATATGGCTCACTGCCGTCATAGCTTTCCGGGATATAGACATTGTAGTGAATGTCGCCCTCATCCGTGGAGTGAAACACATTGTCGATGACAAAACCACGATATTCCTCTATACCCTCTGTCACATAGCCAAGAGAGCTTTCTTTCGGTGATATATCCGCAATTTCAAGTTCGGATTCTGTCTGGCTGATTTCTGTATCATCATAGCCGTCCTTTTCTTCCAGCATGCCAATTCGCTCAAGCCATGCGGACACATCTTCCAAGCTGGAATTATGAACACGATAACCATCAAGAACGTTCGCACCCTCTGAAACCTCACGAATATAGTCCATACTGACGTCGATCCCGTTATCAGTGCTGGTACAGAATGGCACAACAGTCTTTCCGGTCAAATCATAGCTTTCTAAAAAACTGCCGATTGCCATAGGTGCATTGAACCACCATATCGGATAGCCCACATAAATGACATCATAATTATTCAGATTTTCCGGATGAGCCGCTAAATCCGGTCGTAAATTCAACGCATTCTCGATCCATGCAGTAGCGGCAGTTCCCCAAAAAGCATTCCTGTAATAACGCTCCGTGCGAATTTGATATAAATCTGCTCCTGTAAGCTCCTGAATCATTTTTGCCGCAGCTTCCGTGTCGCTGCCGTCCATAGCTTGATTAGAATTTGGCGTTGCCGATGAAGCGGCATCTGCCGAATCAGACAACTCACCTGACCTTGAAAAATAGACAATCAAGGAACGGGTTCCGCTTTCACCCGAAATCACTTCTGAACCGGCATCCGATATCTTACTGCCCATAAATAGATACCAAAAAGCGATTCCGAGAATTAGCAGAAGTACGACTGTAATATATATCCATTTCTTTCTTTTTTTCATGTTATCCCTGTGTTTCTGTTTTCCGACTGCGAAGACAACCACCGATAATTTCCACTACCTCATCAGCGGAAAGTAATGTTGAAATATCAATGTCTTTTATTGCTTCTTCCGAAATCTCACCGTCAAAGTACATATCAATTCCAAGGGCTTCAAAAAGCTTTATCATATTATTAGTAGACTCTTCTATATTTTCCTCATAGCCAAACACATCTTTGAAGTAGCGGTGAATATCCGCATCGTGGTATTTTGCCATAGCTTTCAAAAATCGCGGAAACAGTGTTGTCAGGCTTTTTCGATAGGCTGCTTTGTACAAAATTTCCGGAATAAATTCTAATTCATAGATGTCATAGGCATAATTTTCTTCTTTACCAAGTCCTAATCGTCCAGAGGTCGAAATAGATGCACCATAAAGAATCACACCACGGGCGTCTGCATCTGTGGGATTCTCTTTCAATGTTTTTGCTGCGGAGAGGACGTTACGAATTACAGAAATACCAATATCATAGGATATCAGATTTCTATCGCCAATCGTAGAAGCCGATAACTGCACCAGTGTAACCAGTGCGGTATATGCGGTCATTTCTGCGTCAAGGGACATAGAATATTTCGGCACAAGAATTGCAGTATCTGCTGGAATGCCATATGCTGTACCAAAATCTCCGTTTCTGGAATCTGCCGATACAGCCCCAAGACCATATTCCGAACCGCTGGAAGGATAGGTCGGCATCAAAATCAGCGGCAGCTTATCCAGTCCATACGGATTCTTTTTCGCTTTTACATACTCCCAGAGATCATCAGTATGAAGCGTACCGAATGCAATCAGCTTTGCACAGTCCATAATGCTCGCACCGCCTGCCCCGATTACCAAATTAATTGCATTATCCTTAACGATTTGTATTCCCTGCTCAATCTGTTTCAGTTCTCTTGACGCGTTTCCAAGCTCATAGAGAACGCCGCTAGCACTTTCTACAGCATTTTTTACGTCATCATAACAGCCATTCTTCTTGACAGAACCTCCACCATAAACAAACAGTACCTTTTTCTCTGCAGTCAACTCTGCTAAATCTGCTGTTGAATCATTGCGAAACAACAACTTCGTATCATTTCTCAGCATAAAATCCTTCATAAAAATATTCTCCTTTTATTTCGTCATTCCCAGATCTTCTACCCATGTTCTTACCTCGTCCTCCGAGGAACTTGAGCGGAAACGCTGTCCCATCTGCCAATCTCCCGTTCCGGCCATTTCAGAAAGCAATGCACCGCTTTCTCCTAAATCAGAACTTGCAGAGGTGCAGAACGGTATGACCGTTTTTCCGGTAAAATCATTTGTTTCGATAAACTCGTTCACCGGCCATGCAGCGATTCCCCACCAGATGGGATAGCCCACAAAAACTGTATCATATTCGTTCCAGTTATCAACCGTAGCAGATACAAGCTCCACAACTCTTTCGGATTCATTTTCATGCTCAACAGACACACGACTGTTATTATTCGTCCAGTCGAGGTCCTCGCTGGTGTACGGATTCACAGGCTCTAATGCAAACAGATCTGCCTCGACAGCATCTGCAATATATCCGGCAACATTTTCTGTACTTCCTGTTGCTGAGTAATAAACAACCAATGTTTTTCCCTCTGTGCTTTCCGGTTCTTCCGCCGATAAATCAGAGATTTCGGCAGATGCTTCTGTATCGGTTGCATCCATTGACGATATTTCCAGCTCTGTTGTTACTTCGCTTACTGTTTCGGAGGGCTCAGATTGTGTCTGAGTACTGTTACCGCAGGCTGTCAAGCTGAATGCAAACATAAGACTGAAACATAAAACGGATATTTTTTTCATTTATAAACGCATTCCTTTCATATATAGTGATTTTTCAGAAAAATTCCTTGAACATTTCCATAATTTCCTCGTGCGTCATTTTTTAGCTGCCAGAAACAATGGAACAGTAATGCTCTAACTATATTATAAACCAAACAAGACCTCTTGAGAAGTCTCGTTTAGTTTATCAGATTAAACCTAAAGGTTATATCTCGGCTTTATATTTACCGAAACATCTGCATATGAAGTTGTGTTGGGGTATGAGAGAACTGCTGGCGATTCACATGGAAATCCTCTTCTCTGCAACACTGTTCAAGTTGCTTTTCAATCATAAAACGATAACCTCTAAAATAAAACGTTAGCCTTGAAAAATAAAACGATTACTTGCTATCGTTTTATTTTACCCCGCAAAAAAGAAACAGCCACAGTGATTTTGACCTCACTGTGGCTGCTATCGTTTTATGATAAGCTGAAAACACCTTGTTTTTCGACTTTTTTGTAATAAAAATGCACCTAACGATTGTATCATTCGTTAGGTGCGATTATGTCAAGCTGATACCAAATAGCTGCTTTATTAAAATCCCGATTCTACGCCGTTTTAAAGGAGAATTGTCAAATAAATTTTTCATATTCAAACTCACGAGCTTCGTGAACTTGAATATGAAATTCAGCGGTACTTTTCATACCGCTGAATTTTAAAATTAATTTCCGTTAAATTCGTCAAGCATCCTTTGATACTCTTTTTCCTCGCAGTCGATGTAATCTTTGGCGAACTGTTCCGCTTCATTGATACTGTTCTTCACCAGTTCAAAATCAACCGCAGCAGAAAAAATATCGATCTCCACATTTTCAGATTCGTCAGCAAAAACTTCGATTCGGAATCCCTCGCAGGCAACGATCTCACCGTTTTCATTTTCTCTCGGCAAGTAATTATCCGGTGTAATCTTCACAAAAAATCCTTTATATTTCATACTATTCCTCCTCAAGGCATAATTTGAATATCATCATAAAAATCGATGTCCTCAAACTCGTCAATATCGAAATCCTCATCGATTTCTTCCTCTGCCAAATCCATCTGAAGTGAATTTTCCAACGCCTTTTGCAGAAAGGATTCATTCAGACCGTTCTCTCTGTATCCCTGCAAAATCGTGTTGTAATACTGCTGACTTGGCGGTGAAATTTCTCCACGATTCATCAGATAAGCCATTCCTTTATAGGACTTTCCGTCCAGTTCAAAATTCATTTTTTCCTGTCTGTAAAGTCGAGGCCACCCTTCGTAGCGATTCAATGTGGGCAAATCTCTTTCATCAAGTTCCCAGATCAGAACCGGAACGCTTGCGTTTTCTTTTGGAACGATGGTTGCAACGCCTCTGAATTCCAACTCAAAATCCTTTATTTCAGACGTTCCCACAACCTTTGAATGGGGACATCGGTACGCCATCTGTTCCAGATTGATATTGCTTCCATAGGCGATATATAGCTGTTTTTTCTGCATTTTTACCTCCATCACATACTTAATTCAAATGCTTCTTCCTGTTCTAAATCTTCGTCCTCAAAAATCGGCTCACGCTCGCTTTCTGTCGGCTCTAAGACCGTATCGGGTACGTTATCGGCTTGCTGCTGAACCTCCCTCACAGGCTCGACACGCTGCTCACGGGCGGCGATTCTCTCCGCTTTAATACGTTCTCGTTGCTTAATCGCATCTTCAGGGTGCAGCCAAGCAATATTGCCTTCAAGATGCGAAAGCAGATGTTTTCTGCAATTTTTAAACTCCGGTCCGTTTAATCCAATGCGAATCAGCCAGCAGCGAAAGGTATAGCGAGGATTCTCACTTTGAGTCACACGTGGACTTGCTGACTTCTGTGTCAAAGCCTGATTGCTAACCGCCAGTACCAGCGAAATATACGCCCTCAGCACTCCTGCGTTCAGGCTGCTATTAAAAGCCCTTACCTCGATGTTGTTGTCGGTAAAGACCGGGTGTAAATTTAAGCACCTATACCGAGATAAGTCATAATGTGAATGATAGTCGGCATCGTCATTATACCAGAGATGTTTTATCGTTTCAACCGTCTTTG
>CAJKFZ010000083.1 GCA_905199285.1 uncultured Ruminococcus sp. | reverse complement strand
ACGGTCTTGCGGCTCATTAGATCCCGACGTAGGTCTGCGTTAAAGACAAGAGAGTGTCGGCTCTCCTGTGGCAATAGGTGGTTATAAGCAAGATTCAGATCTTGTCCTGTTGGACAGGATCTTTTTATTTGCCTGCACATAAAATATTATATTCAGGAGTTGATTATTTTGAAAGAAAAGCTTGAAAAAATTGAATCGCTGGCTAAACAGGAGCTTGATTCCTGCACTGAAATCAAGGCTCTGGACGATCTGAGAATCAAGTATCTCGGAAAAAAAGGAGAACTTACCGCTATCCTCAAACAAATGGGTAAGCTTTCAGCAGAAGAAAGACCGGTTATCGGTCAGCTTGCAAACAAGGTAAGAGCTGATATCGAAGACGCTCTGAAAAGCAAGCTCGATTCCCTTAAAGCAGACGCTCAGGCTGCTAAGATCAAGGAAGAATCCATCGACATTACACTTCCCGGAAAATACGCTCCGTTTGGAAAGCTTCATCCGCTTACAAAGGTTGAAAACGAAATTCGTGAAATTTTCCTTGGACTGGGATTTGAAATCGCCGACGGTCCGGAAATAGACGACGATTATCACGTTTTCGAAGCTCTTAATCTTCCGCCCGATCATCCGGCAAGAGATACTCAGGATACTTTCTATATTGACGGAACAGACGAAACCATACTCCTCCGTACTCAGACATCATCGGTTCAGGTTCACGTTATGGAAAATCAGAAGCCGCCTATCCGCATTATTTCTCCCGGAAGAGTTTTCCGTTCGGATGCTGTAGACGCTACTCACTCCCCGCTTTTCCACCAGATAGAGGGTCTCGTTGTCGATAAGGGCATCACAATGTCCGATTTAAAGGGAACTCTTGAAATGCTCATGAAAAAGCTCTACGGCAATGACTGCAAGCTCCGTTTCCGTCCGCACCACTTCCCGTTCACAGAACCAAGCTGCGAAGTTGATATAAGCTGCTTCAACTGCGACGGCGAAGGCTGCTCTATGTGTAAGGACGAAGGATATATAGAGCTTCTTGGCGCAGGTATGGTTCACCCGAAGGTTCTTGAAAACTGCGGTATCGACAGCAACGTTTACTCCGGATTCGCATTCGGTATGGGTCTTGAACGTATGGTTATGGGACGTTACAATATAAACGATCTCCGTCTGCTTTATGAGAACGATGTAAGATTCTTAGAGCAGTTCTGATGTTTAAGCGAAGCAGAAAAATAATAACATTTTCAGTTGTTTTTCTCATTATTGACGCTTTAGCTGCGCTGATGACCATTTTTTCAAATGCCGGACGAAATTACATTAAAACTATCCTGATCGTAAGTGCGGTTCTGGAATTACCGTTCGTGACTGTGGTTTTATGGCAGAGCATATACATCCTCCGCCTGAAAAAATTTCTCGCCGGACTTCCTGAAGAGCCGGAACATTACTTCCGCAAAAGCTCTTATCAGATGAAAAACAGATTCTACTGGTTTTCGGATCATTTTTTCGACCTGAGAAAATTAAGAAAAGTTCCGTATGAAAAAATAAGGTCAATTACTGTTAACACCGCATCCGTCGGTGTGGGAAGCATGAGATTTGGTCCAGTCAGACGAGGTCCGCTCATTCCATTCTGCGGCTGCTATATGATAATAGTCAGATACGGATTCCGAATAACGGTAATAACTTTCGGCGACAGCGAAAGACTTTGCCGAAGCGTAATAAAGCGTTTTACGAAAAAAAATAATAATATCAACGTTTATAACGAACCATAAAATAGAAAGGAAAAAGTTATGAATTTATCTATGAAATGGCTTAACGATTACGTTAAAGCCGATATGCCGATAAAAGATTACTGCCATGCTCTTACTATGAGCGGCTCTAAGGTTGAGTGCTACGAGATCGAGGGAAAAGAAATTTCCAACGTTGTTGTAGGTAAACTCCTCTCAGTCGTTCCGCACGAAAATTCCGACCACCTTGTCGTTTGTCAGGTAGAGGTTGGCAAGGACTCTCCTATCCAGATCGTTACGGGAGCTTCAAATGTTAACGCAGGCGATATCGTTCCCGTTGCTCTCGACGGCTCAACTCTGCCCGGCGGTATCAAAATCAAAAAGGGCAAGCTCCGTGGAGTTGAATCAAACGGAATGCTCTGCTCGCTCGGTGAACTTGGTCTTGATAAGCGTGACTTCCCTTACGCTATCGAGGACGGTATCTTCATCATGCAGGAGGACTGCGAGATTGGTCAGGATATCAAGTCCGCCATCGGTCTTGACGATACTTCTGTCGAATTCGAGATCACCTCAAACCGTCCGGACTGTCTTAGCGTTATCGGTCTTGCAAGAGAAACCGCAGCAACTTACAATCTTCCGCTGAACGTTAAAGCTCCGGAATTCAAGGGCGTTAACGGCGATGTGAACGATTTCCTCAAGGTAGATATCATCAACACTGAAAAGTGTCAGCGTTACTGTGCAGGTATCGTTAAAAACGTCAAAATAGAACCGTCTCCACGCTGGATGAGGGAGAGACTTCGTGCAAGCGGAGTGCGCCCGATCAATAATTTTGTCGATATCACTAACTATGTAATGCTCGAATACGGTCAGCCTATGCACGCTTTCGATCTTCGTTATGTCGAGGGTTCGCATATCAACGTCCGCAACGCTGTAAACGGTGAAAAAATCATGACTCTTGACGGTGTTGAGCGTGAACTTTCCGATGATATGCTCGTTATCGCTGACGAGAAAAAGCCTGTGGCTGTTGCCGGAATCATGGGCGGCGAATACAGCGGTATTATGGACGATACTACAACTGTTGTATTTGAATCCGCTTACTTCGAGCCTTCACAGGTTCGCCGCACATCCAAAAAACTGGGACTTAAATCGGACGCTTCTTCACGTTATGAAAAGGGCGTAGATCGTCTTATCTCTATGACCTGTCTTAAAAGAGCTTTTGAGCTTGTAGAACTTCTCGGCGCAGGCGAGGTAGTTAATACCGTTATCGACTGCGATTATACGGATAAAACTCCGGCTTCTGTTGATTTCAGCGCAGACTGGATAAACAGCTTCCTCGGAACTGATATTCCCGAATCAGACATGATCGAGTATCTCAGCCGCCTTGATTTCAAGGTTGAAAACGGCAAAGTTATTGCTCCGTCATTCAGAATTGATATCGAATGCAAAGCAGATATTGCAGAAGAGGTTGCAAGAATTTACGGCTACAATAATATTCCGTCAACCGATTTCAGAGGTGTTGCCAAGGCTGAATATACTGAGGAGCAGAAATTTGTACGCACTCTCAGAAACGCAGCAGTTGCTCTCGGAGGATACGAAATTGCAACATATTCGTTCGTTTCTCCTAAATATTTCGATAAGATAAAGCTTCCTCAGGACAGCAAGCTCCGTAAAACTGTTAAAATCGTTAATCCGCTCGGAGAAGATACAAGCGTTATGAGAACCTCCACTATCCCCTCGATGCTCGATGTTCTTTCGTTCAACTACAATAACAGAAACGAAAAAGCTTGTCTCTTTGAAATTGCCAAAGAATACCTCCCAACCGACGAGGAAAAGCCTTTCGAGGGCGGAAGCATTCTCGTTAACAGCAATAAGGAAAAGCACAGATATGCATATTCTCTCCCCGATGAGCCTCAGAATATCACTATCGGAATGTACGGCGGAGACGCTGATTTCTACACTCTCAAGGGCATGGTTGAACAGCTTCTTGACGAAATGAATATCAGCGGCGTAGAATATGTCCGTGCCGGAGACTGCGAAGTTTTCGATGAAAAATACGCTCTTCATCCAGGAAGAAGCGCAGTTATTCTCAAAGACGGCGTTCATATCGGAATCATGGGAGAAGTTCACCCCGAGGTTCAGGAAACATACGAGATCGGTGTGAAAACTTACGTTGCAAAACTCAATATCGCTGAAATGATGAGCTGTGCTGCTGAAAAAATAACATATAAGCCGCTTCCGAAATTCCCTGCAACAACCCGTGATCTCAGTCTTATCTGCGACGACGAAACTCCTGTTGCAGAGCTTGAAAAGGCTATCAAGGGAGCTGTGGGCAAGATTCTGGAAAAAGTTACTCTCTTTGATGTTTATAAGGGAAAACAGATCGAGGCTGGCAAAAAGAGCGTTTCTTACTCCATTTCCATGCGTTCTCACGAAGGTACTCTCACTGACGAACAGGCTGACGGCGCAACGAAGCGTGTACTGAAAGCTCTGTCTGCTATCGGAGCTGAATTAAGAGGATAATCTGATGAAGCCACGCTTTTCAAGGATTTTGAAATACTCAATAGTTCTTTATCTTTTGATCACGTTTATTATGCTTATTCAAAGTATCAGGGAAAAGGAAAAAAAGAAAATTCTTATGTGGAGTTTGCTTTTTATCGTTCCTGCTGTCATATTTGCAGTATTTCTCTGTCAAAATTATGAACTTCATGAGCTTATATCCAAAGCAGTAAGTGTTTTTACAGGAATTTTTCTTATCGTTACCTGCCGTATGACTTTGGAAAGCATTAAAGTCAAAAAGAAAAAACAGGCTCTTATATGGGGAACTCTTTTCTTTCTTCCAATAATTCTATTTCTTGTTCTTTGGGGCTTGGCTTTAAGTATATTATAATAAACAGGACTGCTGCATATAATTACAGCAGTCCCCTTTTTTCTTTTGATTCGTGCAAATATATTGCAAAAACTGTTTACAATCGTCTGAAAATATGGTATCATTAAGAAAACGATAACTCAATAATAAAAATTCGGAGGAAAAGATGTCTGAAAACAAACCAAAACGCAATAAATTCAAAGCTCTTTGCATTATTGAAACACTGATAATCGCTGCTCTTTCGGGAGGTCTTATCTGGAATTCCTTTCTTAAAGATAAATTTGACGAAAACGGCGAAGCTGTTCCCGTCAACGGCGGTTCAGCAAGCGAAGTGAGAACACGTCCGGTCATCGAAAAGGAAGAAACCTTCTATCAGCTTGACGGCAAAAAGATCCTTATGCAAAACAGCGTTTATGGAGAAGTTTTTATGCCGGTTTTTGCAGACGTTCCCGCCTGTTCGCTTGATATGAACTCTCTTGTAACACGAAACGGCTACGCTTTTTATAAGGAAAACGAAGAGATCACTTCTATCGCCGGAATAGACGTTTCAGAGCATCAGGGCGATATAGACTGGAATGCCGTAAAAAATGCAGGAATTGAATTTGCTATTATCCGTGTAGGCTATCGAACATACGGCGGAGGTGAGATAACTCTTGATACAACATTTGAGCAAAATCTCCGGAATGCCGACGCTGCCGGAATCAAAACAGGAGTCTATTTCTTCTCTCAGGCTATTGATCCCGAAGAAGCTATCGAAGAAGCGGACGCTGTTATCGACGCTATACGTCCGTATAATATAACGTATCCGGTTATTTTCGACTGGGAACTTATAACTGGAGACTCCGCAAGAACTGATGCTATGACGGTCGATAATCTTGCAGATGCCTGTATTTCCTTCTGCGAGCGTGTCAAATCCGCTGGATATACTCCAATGATCTACCAGAATAAAAACACGACCATGTTTAAGCTTGATCTGCCCAAGCTTCAGGATTACGATTTCTGGCTCGCTGAATACGGTGACAAACCTACATATTACTACGATTATCAGATGTGGCAGTATTCCTCAACGGGCAAAGTTCCGGGAATAAACGGCGAGGTTGACATGAATATCAGCTTCAAAGATTACAGCACCGCTGAAAACTGACAAAAAATGACGAACCGTTTTTGGTTCGTCATTTTAATTTAATTGGATGTTTTCATGTAAAGTATTTTCATCGAATTTATCCGATATGTTCCGTCGTCTTTTTCAGTAATATTAAATTCGACCGATTTTGAGACGCTCTTTTCCATCCAAGCTGGACGTTCGTCAACGTAATCAACAGTAACAGTGTAATCGCTTCCGCTTTTTACGATCGACTTGATTTCCGGATGATATGTAAAGATGATCGGCTTTACCTTAACATTATACGCTCCTCTGTCGGCGTCAAAGTAAAATCTCGATTCAACAGGTCCTAATGTTGTATGAACAAATTCAGGGAGATCCTGTCCGAAAAGCTCAACAGCCTGCGCTTCAACATCATATGCCGAGATAGAAACCGTATCGCCTCCTGCATTAAGCGAATACTTCGATATCTTCTCATCATTCATAATTATAGACCAGATAGAAGCCGTGATTATCTGCTCAGAAGTCAGCTCTGATGCGTTATTGAAAGATTCGATATCCATTATTACCGCCGGATATATCATCTCTGTAAAGCCGTCTTTCTTGACCTCACCCGATGTGAAGTTCTTTATAAGACCGATACCCTTTCCAACGGAAGTGATAATTCCTATAACTGCAAAAAACGCAAAAACTACTCCCAGAATTGTATATAATCTCTTTCTAAACTTTTTCTCGCTTTTACGTTCAGAAACTTCATCAGATTCAGTTTTTTCACTTTTTTCATTGAGAAGAGCGTCAGTATCTTCATCAAGAATCTTCGTTAAAGCTGATGTGATCCTGCCTTTTTTCGTTTCAATAGGATTATCCGATTTTTCTTCGGAATCTTTCTTAATAACAGGCTCGGCAGGAAACTCGACGGTTTCCTCTTTTGGCTTATCAAGTTCGGCAATAGCGCTGGCGGCATTTTCTCTTATTCCGTCAATAAGACTGCTTACTCGGCTCTCGTTTTCTTCAGTCTCTTCAACAGTTTCGGAAATATTTTCAGCTTCATCCCCTGCTTCTTCTACAGTGGTTTCAGATTCGTCTGCCGAACTATTTATAGCTGCGAGTGCAGCGTCTATAAGCTCGACTGCGGAGCTTTCCTCTTCATTAATAAACTCTTCGTGTACCGATTCTTCTGCCTTTACTTCATCCTGAACAGGAACATTTTTCGGTTCAGATACTGCATTTTCATCCTCTGATTCACTATCGAAAATATCGTCAATTTTGATCGCATATTCATCATAAACCGGCTCTTCAGCAGATTTTATTTCCGATTTCTCCGCAATATTTTCAGAATCATGCTTCTTTTTACGTTTTGAGAAAAGACCTTTTTTAACCTTTTTTTCAGGCTTCGGCTCTTCTTCAGGCTCAGCTTCAATTTCTGGTTCGTCAGAAATTTCTATCGGAATTGTTTCAGCCGCTTCATAAGTTTCAACAGGTTCTCCAGCATTTTTTATATCTGCTTCGGGAATAATTTCTTCTTGAACTTCTTTAATCTCTACGATTTCCTCATCAGGCTGATCGGGAAATCCTGCACGCTCATGCTCAAGGCGCATCCGCTCCATTTCCTGACGGCGGATAGCTTCATAATCAGGAAGTTCGCCTGTTATAACTATTTTCTTCTTTTTTGTTTCAGACTGTTCCGGCTGAGGCTCTGGTTCAAGTATTTTTTCCGGCTGAATTTCCTCTGTTTTATTGTTTTTTTCTGCAAGATCGTTAATAATATTTTCTGCAAGACTTGGCTTCTTTTCTTCTGTCAGTGCATTTAACAAATCGTCAACTGACATATCGTCGTAAATGCTTTTTCTTTTAGGAGCGTTCTGCTCATTCGGGACATTTCTTCCTGTTTCTCCGCCCTTTTTCAGATTATTGAGCATATCGTCCAGATCTTTTCTGATAGCCATTCCGACCTCCATAAATTAAATAAAATTATTTTTATTTAGGGTACACTTGAAAATTCATCATCTCAATCTATAATTATCTTATCTGACCGTTTCCATTGATAAGATATTTAACAGTTGTCAGTTCTTTAAGTCCCATCGGACCCCTTGCGTGAAGTTTCTGAGTAGAAATGCCGATCTCGGCGCCGAACCCGAACTCTCCTCCGTCTGTAAACCGAGTTGAAGCGTTTACATAAACCGCTGCCGCATCGACCATTTTCTGGAACTTTTCAGCATTTTCAAGCGATTTAGTTACAATGCATTCAGAATGCTTTGTTCCGAAACGTCCTATATGAGCTATAGCCTCGTCAATATCTTCAACTACCTTAACTGATATAACATAATCAAGAAATTCAGTCGCATATTCTTCATCTGTTGCATTTTCAACACGATCGCCAAGAATGTCCGCAGTTCTGCTGCATCCATAGAACTTCACATTATGTTTGTCAAGACGCTCAGCTATCATGGGAAGTATCTTCTCTGCGCAGTCTTTATGAATGAGAAGGCTTTCAACAGCGTTGCAGACCGACGGACGCTGAGTTTTTCCGTTATCGACAATATCCACAGCCATTTCTGCATCAGCCGAAGAATCAACATATACATGACAATTTCCCGTACCGGTTTCTATAACAGGAACAGTCGCAGTATTTACAACAGCCTGAATAAGTCTGCCGCTGCCTCTTGGAATAAGAACATCAAGATATTGATTCAGCTTCATAAGCTCATTAGTTGTTTCACGGGATGTGCTTTCAACAACCTGAATAACGTCCGCCGGAAGTCCAGCTTCGGCAATGGCATTTCTCATTATAGAACCGAGGCATATATTTGAGTTTATAGCCTCTTTTCCGCCTTTAAGGATAACAGCATTTCCGGTTTTAAGACAAAGAGCCGCTGCATCTACAGTAACGTTGGGACGTGATTCAAAAATAATTCCGATAACGCCCAGCGGTACTCTCGTTTTTGTGATTCTAAGACCGTTCGGACGCACAAAACCTTCAATAACCTCACCGATAGGGTCATTCAGCGCAATAAGTTCGTCAACGCCTTTTGCCATACCTGCAATACGCTTTTCGTCAAGTTTTAATCTGTCCTGCATAGCTTCGGACATTCCGTTTGCCTTTGCCGCAGCGATATCCTTAGCGTTTTCAGCCATAATAAGCTCTTGATTTTCAATAAGAGCCTTTGAAATAGCCGCAAGAGCCTTATTTTTCAGCATCGTTCCTGCTGAAGCGATAGCAGTTTCAGCGGCTTTAGCCTTAATTCCGAGTTCTTCTGTATAGCTCATAAATATTTCTCCTTAAATAATTTATATGTGCTTATTTTGCCTTAAAAATAGTACCGATCTCTTTATTTTCAAATAAATCGTACAAAAGTTCAGGATCGTTTCCGTTCATAATTACCATGTCGATTCCTGCTTCTACAGCTATTTTAGCAGCATTTATCTTGGTGGACATTCCGCCTGTTCCAAGATTTGTTCCCGCTCCGCCTGCAACGCTTTCTATTTCCGGAGTTATCTCCTCAACCACAGTAATTGGCTTTGCATCGGGATTCGTTCTCGGATCATCATCGTAAAGTCCGTCTATATCGGAGAGTATCAGCAGCAGATCTGCTCCAGAAAGACTTGCAACAAGAGCTGAAAGCGAATCGTTCTCTCCTATTTCCAGTTCCAGCTCGTCAATAGCAATGGTGTCGTTTTCGTTTACGATAGGAATAACTCCCATTTCGACGAGACTCTCGACAGTATTTTTGAAATTTTCGCAGTGATTCGGATTATTGATTATAGTTTTGGTAAGAAGTATCTGAGCGACTGTGACGCTGTATTTTGCAAACATATCGTCGTAAACGTGCATCAGCTCGCACTGTCCGATAGCGGCGACAGCCTGTTTGAAGCGTGTTTCACGAGGTCTTTCTGCAAGTCCGAGCTTGCCTGCTCCGAGTCCGACAGCGCCTGATGAAACCATAATGATCTCTTTTCCGGAATTGTGCAGATCGGATATCACACGAACCAGATTATTCATTCTTCTTATGTTCAGCTTGCCAGTTTTATGAGCAAGAGTGGATGTTCCAAGTTTTATAACGATACGTTTTTTTTCGGAAATATTTCTCATAAAAATCTCCCTGATTCAATTAACCTTATTTTTAACCGAGCCGTTTTGCCAAGCTCTTATATTTTCGCATACGATATCCACAAGACGCTGCCTTGTTTCAAGAGCCGCCCATGCAGTATGAGGAGTTATAACGCAGTTCTTTGCATTTTTAAGCGGAGTATCGGGCGACATCGGTTCTTGTTCAAGAACATCAAGATACGCAGCGGCAATTTTTCCGCTGTTGAGAGCTTCAGCAAGATCGCTTTCGCAGACAACTCCGCCTCTTGAAGTGTTGATAAGCACCGCTGTTTTCTTCATTTTTGAAAGCAAACCGCTATTTACGATTCCTTTTGTCTGCTCGTTAAGAGGACAATGAAATGTCAGCACATCCGCCTTTTCAGCAGCAGTCTGAATGTCGGTAACCTCATATGGGCAATTTTCGGGAACAGTTCTTGTAGCGACAATTATATTCATGCCGAAAGCTCTGCCGATCTCTGCGGTTTTTCGTCCGATAGAGCCAAAGCCTACGATGGAAAGATTTCTTCCGGCAAGCTCTGATATCGGTATAGGGAAATAAGAAAACGACGGAAAACGTTCCCATTCACCGTTTTTAACAGCAATATCGTAATCTCTTATACGGCTGAAATAATCGAGTATGTAAGCAAACGTCTGCTGCGCAACTGCATTTGTTGAATACTGTCCGGCATTGCAGACTGTTATCCCCTTTTCAGCGGCATATTCTATGTCAATATTATTGAATCCGGTTGCAAAAAGCCCGATATACTTGATATTCGGACAAGCATCCATTATCTCTTTTGTAATGAGAACCTTATTGCAGAGAACGATATCCGCGTCGCCGATATTCTTTGCAGTTTCCTCCGGCTTTGTCATTGGAATAATTTTCACATCGCCAAGCTCTTCAAGAGCTGATGTCGAAATATCTCCGTTTATGTTCACCGTATACCAATCAAGAACAGCTATTTTCAAGAATTATTCCTCCTTGCCGCTTTCATCATCTGAGGAATCTTCATTTTCAGATGCGCTTTCATCGGCATCGTTTTCTTCAGCAGCTCCGTTTTCATCCGATGCTTCTTCCATAGCGTCTTTTCCATTTTTCTTTTTGGAATGATGAACATTATAAACTACCGTGGCTGCGATTGCTGCAACTATCAGAACAAGCTCTATAATTCCCATTGTATAGTAAACTGATTTCTTTTCCGAAAGCCACACCATAAGCGAGATCGGAAGCGCAAATGCCATTATGATCTGATGAGGTCTTCGTTGAGCATAGAAGCGATACGCAAGAAAAATAAAGCCGATACAGCAGAAAATAAGATGACTTTTAAAGGGAAACGGAAAAAGCTCCGGCTTAACCATCTCAGTCTGCTGAGAAAGAGTAGTGATCATATCTGAAAAATTCATAACAAACTCCTATCCGACGCTGTTAAAGCGTACTTTTAAAAATAATTC
>CAJKFZ010000082.1 GCA_905199285.1 uncultured Ruminococcus sp. | reverse complement strand
GTAAATAAAAGCACATATCATAAAAGGTCATTGGTAGAATTAGTACTGTATATTGTAAAAACAGGATGCCAATGGCGTATGCTTCCGCACGACTATCCTCCGCATGATACTGTCCGGAGCTTTTATCGCAGAGCGAGAAATGCAGGTACATGGGATATAGTGATGAAAAAACTTGTATAAATAAAACGAAAAATCGTGGCGCATTCAAAAATACTTTTGAAGAATTTCATAACATAAGAATTGACATTTCAATGCAAATAAAATCTAATGCAGGATTTCAGGTTCTGCCTAAACGTTGATTGTTGAACGTACTTTTGCTTGGCTCAATTTTTCTCGCAGACTTTCTAAAGATTATGAGCATTCTTCTCGTTCCGCCGAATGCATGACAATCATTTCTCATCTGTATTCTTTATTGAAACGCCTATGAACACATGCTCTAAGCAATACCTTTTTCGCTTTCACCTGTGTATCACTTCCGTTTGCAAATTTCCGTACATCTGATTCAATGAAAAATTCTCCTCAAGACCTTCCGTCAGATAGATCTCGCCTTCCTCAGATACAAGAACCATTTCAAAATCATCATACTGTTTCCAGAGTTCTGTTGCCTTGTCAAGTCCCATGACGAACAGCGATGTGGAAAGGGCATCACAAAGTCTGCCTTCTTTACCAACAATCGTTACAGATACCAGACCGCTGTGTGCAGGCTTTCCGGTTTCCGGATCAAGTATATGCCAGTACGTTTCATCGTCGTCACCGACAAAATATCGTTCATAACCGCCGGAAGTAATGACTGCACAGTCTGAAACCTCCAGTGTGGCAAACGAACCCTCATCAAACGGACTTCTGAGTCCCAGCTTCCAATCCGTTCCGTCAGGTTTTGTGCCAATCGTCACTTCGAAAATATCCAGTGAAAAATCAAGAAGTTCTGCTGTTTCGGGACTTACATGAACATTCCCTTCCCTACTGTGATTGATTGCATATATTTCACTGTTTTCATCTGTTACAGACCAAAGTTTTTCAAGCTCTGTCACTCGTTCTTCTGCCTGATTCAAGGCTGTCTCTGCATTTTCCCCATAGACTGTGATCGTCATATAAGTATCCATAGCAAAAAATGATTTGCTTTGCGGGCCATTTTGAGAAGAATCAACTTTCCTTCCACAGGCTGTGAAACATAGCAGCCCTGCCGTTATAATACAAAAAATCACTTCTTTCATTGGTATCACCTTGACTTTCATAAAATTGAAAAGAAGCCGCTTGCCAAAAGCAAACAGCTCCTTTTTGCTTTTGGGAGAAAATAATTGGAACAGCACGAATCCAAAAGAATTCCTATGCAGAGACTCCCTTAATTGAATATCTTACCCTTTGAGGTGGAACAGTTCTCTCAGGGATTGATAACAAAAATGATACAGGATAATATTACTTTTCTGCATTAATACTTGCAGAACTGGTTGCATCTGTTTCTTTTTCAATTGAAAAAGTAATATTTTCTCTGCTTCCTAACGTATCAAATACGGACAAATCCGAAGTTACTTTACCAATTGGAATCACTTCCATTGTCAGATTCGGACGACTTGTCTGTGCATAGAAAATAGCCAGTGTATTATTGGTTGGGCAATATGTAATATCGCCGTTTTCAAAGTTCAGCTGACCGTCACCGCTGTTCTTTGGTACTGACGGCATACTGCCGTAATACTCTCGTCCGCCATAGCCAACCATAGAAACTGTCAACGGCATCATCTCCATAATCTCTTTGGCAAGCGGTGTATCATAAATAACGCCATGCAATTCATGTTCACCAACAGAAATCTGAATATCTGTTTCCTCTTTTTTCAGCATACCGATTTCATTCAGCCACTGTATCACTGTTTCCTGTGATGAAAGAATATTGCCCGAATTGATAGCAGCTCCTTCCAGAATCTTTGACTGTGGACAAAGATTGGCAATCACAGTTTCACTGCTGCCTTTACCATAACCATTATGTGTACAGAATGGAATAACCGTTTTACCTGACAAATCATACTGATTCAAAAACGTATGGATAGCTCTCGGTGTAGTGGTCGCCCATACAGGATATCCAATATATACAGTATCATACTGTGAAATATCCAAAGGTTCTCCGGCAAGTTCCGGAAGAGCATCTTCTGCCATTTCTGCATGGTTCTGGTCAACCACTTCATTAAAGTCCTGCGAATACGGTTCTGTTACTTCGATAGAATATAAATCTCCGCCTACTTGCTGTTGAATTAGCGTTGCCACATATTCTGTCGTGCCATATCGCACATCATTATCCATTACAATACTTGCAGATGTTGTTGCATCAGCCGTTTCAAAATTACCGGAATTATGTCCCAGCGAAAAGTAAGCAATCAACGTTTTTCCCTGGCTTTGCTGCTTGATATATTGTTGTTTCATCAAACATAAATCAAATACATCCCATCTGTCATCATCGTTCAAATCATAGCCTTTACCACTTAAATCAGGTGTTTCCCTTACAAGCAGAAAGTCCTGCAAATTTTTAATATCTTCTATTGTGTACTTTGTTGTTTCCGCTGCTTCTACTAAATCAGCTTGATGCTGAACGAGTTTAGGAAAAGTAAACGCAGAAGTTGCCAATACAGCTGCTGTAAAAATGGATATCACTTTTTTCATAGAAATCACTCCTGTTTTTTGTAATTAATCTTCTAAGTACATTATAACCTAATCGCAAATCTATGTCAAATACTTATATTTTATAAGAAACAATGCTTATTAAGCATGTGTTGACTTAGGCATATTAAAAACTAAACTTGCTTTTTGAGCATGGATGTAGTATAATAGATACATACATCAAAAGAAAGGAATGGTTTTTATGGAACTGCGAGTACTACGATATTTTCTTACCGTAGTCAATGAAGAAAGCATCACAAAAGCCGCAGACGCACTGCACATTACACAGCCCACACTGAGCCGTCAGCTTGCACAGATGGAAGATGAAATCGGTGTAAAGCTGTTCGACAGAGGCTCACGGAAAATCACGCTTACCAATGAAGGAATCCTGCTTCGCAGACGTGCAGAAGAAATTTTACAACTGGTGGACAAAACCGAAAAAGAAATGGCAGAGCAGGAAAAACTGGTCGATGGTGAAATTTCTATCGGATGCGGTGAACTTGCCTCAGTTCAAATCGTATCGGAACTGATCAAATCATTTCAGGAACGCTATCCGCTTGTGCGTTATGATATTCATACCGCCAATGCTGACCATATCCGTGAACGTCTGGATAAAGGACTTACTGATATTGGTCTGCTTTTGGAGCCGGTTGACATTGACAAATATGAATTTATCCGAATGAACATCAAAGAAAAATGGGTGGTTCTGATGCGTTCAGACGACCCACTTGCAGAAAACGAGTCTGTTACACCAAAAGAACTATCGAAACTTCCTGTATGCCTTGTCAAACGTCCTCTTGTAAAAAATGAGCTTGCAAGCTGGTTTGGAAATTATTTTAAAAATCTGCATATTCAATTCACCAGTAACATGAGTACAAATGCCGCTATTATGGTACAAAATGGCTTGACATATGCTCTTGTACTGGAAGGATCTTTGCCATATTGGAGTACAAAACAAATCTGCTATCGTCCGCTCTCTCCTGAATTGACAGCCACCAGTGTCATTGCATGGAAACGTCATCAGCCTCAAAGTCTTGCTGTCGCAAAATTTATAGAACACATACGACAGCAGCTTTCACAAAATTGATTCTCAGGCATGATTAAATTCCATGACACCAACTAATTTATGTGGAACATAGCATTCTTCCAGATATGCTATTTCCTGTTCTGTAAAACTTACTCCGATTGCCTTGACCGCTTCTTCAATATGACTGATTTTGGTTGCACCAACAATCGGAGATGTTACTTTTGTCAAAAGCCAGCCAAGAGCAATTTGTGTCCTTGTCAAGTTCTTTTTCTCAGCAAGTTCATGTACTCTTTCAATAATAATGCTATCCTGCATCGTTGTGTTATCATACTTACTTCTTTGAACATTATCCTCAAGAATTCGCTTGCTGGAAAAATCCGAATCTCTTACCAGACGTTCTGACGCTAACGGACTGTATGGAGTCATTGCGATACCACTGTCCTCACAGAAAGGTTTCATCTCACGTTCTTCCTCACGGAACATAAGATTGTAATGTCCCTGAATTGATATAAATTTACGCCAGCCGTTTTTCTCGGCAATAAAATTTGCTTTTGCAAGCTGCCATGCATAACAATTTGACATTCCGATTGCACGGACTTTGCCGGATTTTACAGCCTCATTCAGAGTTTCCATAATTTCTTCAATCGGCGTATGATAATCCCACATATGACAAATATACAAGTCAATATAGTCCATTCCAAGATTTTTAAGGCTTCTGTCCAGCAATTGATTGATATGCTGTTTTCCGCTGATTCCATTTTTGATTTCTTCCTCGCTTCTGGGGAAAAACTTTGTAGCAACAACAATTTCATCACGTCTTGCAAGTTCTCTCAAAGCCTTTCCCGTATGCTGTTCACTCGTGCCATTCTGATAACTTGCGGCAGTATCAAAAAAATTCACACCAAGCTCCAATGCTCTTCTAATAATTGCGTTAGAACTTTTTTCATCTACAGCCCATGTATGACCACCCTCAGCGGCGTCTCCAAAACCCATACACCCAAGGCAAATTCTGGATACATTAAGTTCAGAATTTCCTAATTTTGTATATTCCATCGTATTTTCCTCCACACTATACTTTATTGCTTGATTATATTACAGTTATTTTAACGATACACTCCCAGTTCTGAAAGCCATTCTGCAATTACATCATAGCAATCCGAAATATCTGAACGATATACGCCAACCGGTTTCAATACCGTACAATCTTCCGGCAGCGAATCTATAATATCAGATATAGTACCGGCAAGCCCTCCTGTTCCATGTGTACAAAATGGAATTACAGTCTTTCCGGAAAAATCATATTCTTCCAGAAACGAGTACACAGCCATTGGACAACTGTATCCCCAATTAGGATACCCCAGAAAAATAATATCATAGTCATCTATGTCAGTTAAATGATTTTTAAGCACAGGATGAATACTTTCTGCCTGCTCCTCAGATATCTGTTTCAGACAACTTTCATAATCACTGAGATACAAGTCTTCTACAACAATGGAGAACAAATCGCCGCCAACAAGAGATTGTATATAATTCGCCATAATTGCGGAATTTCCCGGAAGCAGAACGCTTGCTGAAGTGGTAGCATCTATATCTATTTCATCTGGGTTGTCCAAATGCACATTCTCCGCACGTGTAAAATATGCAATCAATATATTACTTTCAGACGAAGATTGTTTTAAAAACTGTTGTTTCATCAGGCATAAATCAAATACATCCCATCTGTCGTCATCGTTTAAATCATAATCTTTACCTCTTAAATCAGGCGTTTCTCTGACAAGCAGAAAATCCTGCAAATTCTTGATATCCTCTATTGTGTACTTTGTTATTTCTGAGGCTTCTACCAAATCAGCAGGATGCTGAACGAATTTAGGAAGAGTAAACGCAGAAGGAATCAATACAGCTGCTGTAAAAACAGATCCCACATAGGCTACTATTTTTTTCACATTACTCCTACCTTTCATTTCCGGATACATCAACAATTTAAAGTTTGTTTTCATATTAAGATTGTTTTAAAATGCTGATGCATTGATTGTTTTTATGATTTTAGCAGGGTTACCGCCGACAATTGTGTTCGGAGGAACATCTTTCGTAACAACTGCACCTGCTCCAATTACAGCATTCTCTCCAATCGTAACACCTTGTAAAATTGTTGCATTGATGCCAATCCATACATTGTCTTTAATGACAATCGGTTTTGCAATCGTAGCACTTCGATTTGCAGGATTCAGGTCATGATTCAAAGTGACCAAATTCACCCTTGGTCCAATGAAAACGCCGTTTCCGATTGTAATTCCGCCACGGTCAAAAAATGTACAGCATTGCTGAATCATGCAGTTTTTTCCGATCACAGTATTTTTCCCGAAATCTGTATAAAATGGCGGTTTCAACGTTGTACTGTCATCTAATTCTTTGCCAAACAGTTCGTGCAGAATTTCCTTTGCTCTCGTATCACCATAATCCAGACGATTCAGCTTTGAAGTCAGTTCAAATGCGTGATGAATTACTTCATGAATCGGCGGGAAATACGGATCGGATGGAGAAATTGTTCCTCCTGCAAGTTCTCTTTCAAAAATATTCATACTCGTTTCACCTCTATCATTATGATTCCAAACCTAATGAATCAAGCCAGTTTGTGACATCGCTTTCTGCACTTGTTGCGTCAGAAGCACCAATGGATAATCCATCAAGAACCGTTGCTTCCGGTTCATATTCTGCGATGATATCAATTGCATCAGAGAAACCGCTTCCACCGCTGGTACAAAACGGAATAATGGTTTTTCCGGAAAAATCATATTCTTCAAAAAAGCTGTACATCGCCATAGGCATACCGTACCACCAATTGGGGAAACCCACGAAAACCGTATCATATTTGTCCGGATTTTCTATATGTGATGCAAGTTCAGGATATTCATCGTTGTTCTTTTCTTCCTGCCCCTCTTCAATTGTTCCATCATAATCAGAGGGATATGTTTTGACTGTCCGAATGGAAAATAGTTCTCCACCGGTCTGCTGTGCTATCATATCTGCAACCACACCTGTATTTCCTGTCAATCGTCCATTCCATGGCTGGATGCTGGCAGAGGCTGAGGCATCTGCATTATCAGGAAGTTCTGCATTTTCTGCATAAGTGAAATAAGCAACCAGTATACGGGACGATGTTTCTTCATTTTCACTGAAATCCGCATACTCTGAGGATTCTGTATCGTTTGTTTCCTCTGCATTTTGACTGGATTCTGTTGTTTCCGGAACAGAATCTGCATTATCATTGGTACTTTTTTCTGTCACACTGATTGATTCCTGCGAAATGTAGTCCTCATTCTCCGTGCTGCTGCAAGCTGTAAACGATGCAGTCAAACACAATGCCATAAGAAAAATAACTGTTTTTTTCATTTTCATATGCTCCTTTACCACATGATGTTTTTTCTGTAACTCTATTATACACCAGTTCTCACAATATGTCTAATACTTATTTTTTATGATATATCATGCTTAAAAAGCATTAAAAATACACAAAAAAACAATCACAATGAAAAATCACTGTGATTGTTTAAAACGAATCCACATCGTTATCAAGAGGATAAGAAAAATATGCAACAAGGGAGGTATTTTTCTGCAATGCTGCGATTTCTTCATTTTTTTCGGAAACAAAATCAGATATCTGCGATTGTGAGGCACTACTGCTGAATCTTCTTCCATCCAATACAGTGGAATCAGGATTCATTGCCGGATATTGCGTACTGCACTTGTAATACTGCTGCTGCCGGAGGTACAGAACGGAATCATAATTTTTCCGGAATAGTCAAAGCTTTCTAAGAATGTATCAATGATTCTCGGTTCTTCTCCCCACCATATCGGAAAACCAATATAAATTACATCATACTGTTCAATGCTTATCGGCAGCTGTGCAATTTCCGGACGTGCATCGGGATCGTTCTGCTCTTGATTGGCATGGCAGCTGCTGTTACTGTAATTCAGATCACCTGTCGTATATGGAACAGACGGTACAATTTCAAATATATCGCCGCCTGTTTCCTCTTTCAGATAGGAAGCCACCGTTTCTGTATTACCGGTGCATGAAAAATATGCAATCAATGTATCACTCTTAGCCCAAGATTGTTTTAAAAACTGTTGTTTCATCAGACATAAATCAAATACATCCCATCTGTCATCGTCGTTTAGGTCATAATCCTTACCGCTTAAATCATGTGTTTCTCTGACAAGCAGAAAGTCCTGCAAATTTTTAATATCCTCGATTGTATATACAGTTTCACTGTCCGCATGTACAGACTCAGATATGTTTGCAGAAACAGGAATCAGCACTGCACAAAGTGTAAGTACCATTCCGATACAAAATGCATAAATTCGTTTCATAAATATTCCTCCATTTTTAATGTCCTTAATTTTGGGATCACTTTCACAATATAAAAACCGATAAAAGTCCACAGTTCCATCATCGCCATATATTCTAAAAATACGGATAATGCACTTTGGTTAATATCACAACATTATTCTGCCAGAGAAAAAGTGATTTCTTCCCGATCGTCCAAAGTATTAAATAATGATAGATCAGACGTCACTCTTCCAATAGGAATGACATCCACAGAAAGGGTCGGATTATCCGTCTGTGCGTAAAAGATTGCCATGTTATGGTGGGCTTCGCAATAGGTGATATCACCGTTTTCAAAATTTCTTTGACCACCTTCAAGGTTTTCGGTATCGAAGTCAACGCCTCCATAATATTCTCTGCCTGCATATCCAACCATGGAAACGGTTAGCGGAAACTGCTTCTTGATCTCTTGAGCCAACGCTGTATCATAAAGCACGCCGTCTAAAACAGTATCGCCAATCGTAATTTTGATCGCTGTTTGATCGCTTTGCAGAGAGCTGATTTCCCACTTTGATACACCAATGGAATTCAGCCATTCTGTCACTGTATTTTGAGAATCGAGAACATCTTTGGCTTCGATTGCAAGACCATCAAGTGTTTTTTCAGCTTTACTTGCATCACTAATTGTGTAATAACTGTCGCCTGCACCGTAACCATCATGAGTACAAAACGGAATAACTGTCTTTCCAGATAAATCATACTGATTCAAGAAAGAGATTAATGCTTGAGGAACATCGGTCGCCCAAACCGGATATCCCACAAATACAGTATCATATTTTGCAATATTCAGATTGCTTTCCTTTAGTTCTGGCAAAGTGTTATTCGACATTTCGTTATGATTGACATCCCGCAGTTCATCAAAATCCGCTGTATAAGGGAGCATCGTTTCTATCAAACGATAAGATTTCTGATAGATTGCAACGCACTGTTCATGGCTCAGTTCGCAGGGATCTGCCCCAAACAGTCCGCCCATTGTTTCACGGGCGTTTCTCGCCAGAATATCCAGTTCACTTTCCTGAATGCCAAAGTCAGACATTTTAAGGTCTGCCACACTGCAGTCTTTCTGTAACTGTACCAGTACATCCACAAAATCCTGAGCACAGGAAGCATCTGCTTTGCCAAGTGCCTTTGCCATGGCAACGAATCGCTCGTCACAAACATGGCAGTCTATAAAATACTGATAGTAGGCGACAGAAATCATAATCAGACCTGCGCCGTGAGGCAGTTCCTGATGATATGCACTCATAGCATGTTCTATGGAATTGGTGACCATAGCCGCCATTGCCTTGGAAGCGTCCATGACGCTTCCACCGCCCAATGCAACCACGAAATCGCAGCTATTTTCTCTTGCAAACGCTGCACCTTCCATGACAGTCGAACAAAGTGATTTGCCTGTACCTTGTCAAATACTGCCGTTTCCACACCCGCTGCCAACAGTTCTTTCAGCACACGCTCAAGAATTCCTGTTGTTTTCATGAACTTTCCATTAGAAATAACCACCATTGCCTTCTTTCCGGGCATGGTCTGATTGTGAAGTTCGTTCAGCATTCCAGCGCCGAACAAGGTACGGGTTGGTACATAAAATTGATAACTCATCATGAAATCCTCCTGTTATTTTGTTTTGTAACGAATGAAAACCGCATCGGAATCATAGGCTTTTACCTCAACCAGTTTTAAAGGTGTCGGTTTACTGTGACCATCGTCCTCTCTGTGAAAAACAGATGGGAACGACGCTCTGCCGTCGATACCAGCTCCAATCAGCAGAATTACCTCATCCAGCAGTCCTGCATCAAGAAACGCTGTATTGATTGCAGGTCCTCTCACAATGCCAAGACGTTTTATTCCAAAGGTTTCCTTCAATGCTTTATAGACGGCAGCCAAGTCAATCCGAGTATCGCCAGTAACAATATACGAGATATTTTTCTCGTCCAGATAAGCCAGATATTCCTGACTGACTTGTTTTGAAGTAATAAGAATGTGCGGCTGTTCATATTGACTGTCATGCTTCCAGAGCAGGCTGCCTTTGGTATCCACAACAATTGTGTAACCGTTACTGCTGTCCGTCTTTTTAGAAACAATTTCTTTTCCAAAAGGAGCATTGTCGTTTGGCTGAAACTCTCCCGGTTCTGCCAGTTCCAACTGCGCAGTTGTCTTTCCGCTGATTGCTGATTGTAGTCCCAACTCATCAAGCAGAGGATAATAATCCTCCACACCTGCAAGTTGTCCAACCATCTCACAGTCAATTCTTCCATCAACAGAGGTCATCATGTAGCATACGATATACGGTTTATTCATCTAAATCGTTCCTTGTGAAATATTTTTTTGATTCATTATGGTCTGCGTCAACAACCTGAACTCTATGTCCGACTTCTTTTGCACCACAAAATTCATGCTTCCTTCAGATATTGCAATTTTCATCTCTTCACAATGAACCGCATAGACACATCTACTCTATGCTTTGATATACTTACAGTATATAATAGAAAAGCACACATGTCAAATACTTAATTTTCATACCTTAGTCATGCCTAAAAAGTATGTCTTTTAATCATAATTTCGGTGCATTTCCGAAAACGCCATGAATACACTCCAAACTGCACTCGAAAAGCTGCTTGGCCGTCCTCAAAACTCTTATGTACCACGACTTAGCCCCAATGGCAAGTGTTGCAGCTAATTTTGTTGTTATATCCATTGTAGAATAAGTCATACTAAATTGAAAACAAATACACACGGAGGAAGGAAAAATGCAGCAAAAAGACTATTTCAAAGGCTGGTATTTCAAGTGCAGTAATGAAAGCAAAACCATTGCATTTATACCGGCATTTCACCAAAGTAAGCATGGAGAACATAGCTATTTTAGGATTTCCGTCAAATCTTATAATTTGATTCAGACCGGAATGCATAATTACAAAAGGAAATACGGCAATAATAATGCATCCATATTCAATCGCAAGTGGCTTATTTGCTGTAGTAGCTCCAAAAATATTGAACAGCGGTGATATAAATATCTCGCAGAGCAGTGGAAGAATAACAGCAAGCAACACGAGTGAAACATAAGACACAAATCAAACGTATTGATGATTTCATTCTCACATAAGTCTCCTGCTTTCCTATCAGCAAGATGAACGTTAAGAACATCCAAATGATAACTACATCAGAAATATTAAATTGACCGTCTACGTTAATATTACCTTTCACTTTTTTCTTAATGCCGTTGATATCAACGCCTGTGATTGCTTTCACAATTTCAGAAAGAATCCACTGACGAAACGTGAGTTAATT
>CAJKFZ010000081.1 GCA_905199285.1 uncultured Ruminococcus sp. | reverse complement strand
CAGAAGTTTCCTGCACTTCTCCGTACCTGACGAAGGACCTTTGACCGACTTTGAATCTTGGATGCCGGACTTTATGCAAGGCTTGGCAAACGGTATTTCGGCAAATGTGGGGCTTGTGGGCGACGCTCTCAGCACTTTTGGAACAAATGTAACAATGGCTCTGACGGATACGTTCAAAACGGCAATGTCAAATATCGTTTCCGTGGTCGGAACGTTTATGCAGGACACGATGACGGAAGTCACGAGCATCTGGAACAGCATTCAGGCGAATATGAATACTGTGCTTGCCAATATCGGAAACGGCGTAAAATCGGGATGGAATGCAATTACTACAGCAATTAAAACTTCTCTTGACAGCATTAAAACCGCTATCACAACCAGCTGGAATGCGATCAAAAATATTGTGGCAACATCGGTAAACGGCTTGAAAGAAGTCATTTCTGCGGTTTGGAACGGCATGAAAATGCTTATTTCAACGGAACAGACAGGCATTAAAAATACAGTTGTTTCAACCTGGACAGCAATTTCTGACAGCGTTAGAAATGTCGTAAATTCGGTGAAAAACACAGTTTCTGATGTCTGGAACGCTATGCCGTATGCAGTTCACGGAGCGATGAACAACGTTCAAAATGCTGTACTGAATATCTGGGACAACATCAAAAACGGCGTATGGGACAGGGTCTGGAGTATTCGAGATACGGTGGCAGACGCTCTGAATTCTGCGGCGGATTCTATCCGAAATATTGCCAATTCCTCGTGGCAGTGGGGTTATGATTTGATGCAGAACCTTGTGAACGGCATTCGCTATATGATTGCGGATCTGTACAATTCTGTCTTCGATGTGGCGAACGTGATCTGGGAGCATCTGCATTTTTCCGTGCCTGAAAAAGGTCCGCTGACTGATTTTGAATCTTGGATGCCCGACTTCATGAATGGACTTGCTGACGGTATTAACAAGAGCAGAAAGGTTGTGACCAAAGCTGTAAAGGGTGTAGCTGATGCAATGCAGCTCACCATGAACACTGGAATGAATCTAAATCTTGACAGCATCACTTCTCCAATGAAGGACGGAAGTCCAGCCGGAACGGTCATCAATAACTACAATAGCGACAACAGTCGCATAGTGAATCAGACTAATCATAGTCCGAAATCACTGTCACGGCTGGAGATTTACAGGCAAACGAGGAATGCGTTGAAGGTATAGTTTTTATTAACATAGTGCAGGAATGAATTTTGCAAATAAGAGCAAACCATCATCTCCTGCAATCACCTCATGCGGCATTCCCTTTTTCATAATTGAAATCGTACCGATGCTATATTCCAGTTCTATTCCCTCGTTGATACACACACCACTGCCTTGGATAACCTCGTGTGTTTCCAACTGGTCAGTATGAACATGATTACCAATTTTCTTATTCGGTGCGATTCTAACAAGATGATAACTGAATTCTCCGTTGGTATCGTCTGCTGTTATGATGTGTTTCAGCTCTACACCCTCAAATGTTGGATGCTTGTTCCATTCAAGAGTTTCAAACGATTTTGTTGTTTTAGGAAGCAGCAACGTTCCGCAGTTAAACTTTTCAAATAAATTCTCCATAGGTACACCTCATTTATATTTTGATACTATGAGTATACCAGGAAAATCAGTTTTTGGCTTGTAAAAAATTGCTGACTGAGCAAATATACTCCGTAGGAGATATACCTACTATTTTTTTGAAATACTTGTCAAAATGACTTTGGTCGTAAAATCCCACAATCAACGAAATATCTGCTATTGAATTTTGGCTGATCAATAGCTTCTGAGATTTTCGGATTCTGCTTTGAATTTGAAATTTATGCGGTGTAAGACCGGATATCTCTTTAAATCTACGGATGTAATGATACTTACTGACATAGATCTCATCGGCAAATTGTTCTATCGTATTGTCATACTCAGGAAACTGTTCTATCTTATTCCTGCTGACTTCAAAAGCATCTTGTTTTGCTTGTTGAACATAATGATTCCTGTAAATATCCAAAGCATATGCATAAAAAAGACTATATTGATTTTCTTTGATATCTATTTTGCTTGAAATTGCAGTTAATGATGTTTTTATACAACTTTGATATGCGGTAAAGTCAAGTGTATAAACTGTTTGCTTTTTTATGCACATGGAAATCAAGCTTATTTTGTTATCAGAAATCAAGGAGTGTGCTTCATATGGCAGGATAATAAAAATATCGTTTGTATGTAGTACATGTGCTTTTTCTTTTTTTAAGGTGGCATCACCTTTGACAACAAGGGTTATGACAAAATCAGATGTATGGCAATGTTCTTCAAAACAGATCTCAGTATCATTTACAGAAACAAATTCTATGTTATCGGATTTATAAAAATGATATTTGCTCAAAATGCTCACCTCAAACTTAATTTGCTTTCATAGTACTTTTGGTGTAATGTAGCAGCTTTTACACTATCACTTGTAACATTATATCACGATTTCCTTAAAAAATCAATCTGCTGGAAGGAGGCGATTTTCATATTCTACATCTTAATTTTAGAAAACGAAACAGGTCAGCAAATTGATCTCTCGCAGACAGCAAACCGCTTCCTATTCTCAAAAATAGAAGGACTGAATCCGCCAGCCGGAACGATCAGCACCTCCAGCTACGCAGGCATGGACGGCAGTTACTTGAACAACGCTTTCATCGAAAAGAGAAATGTGGTCATTCCCTTTGAAATGCGTGGATTTAATGTGGAGAAGAGACGGCATGAGCTGTACAAAGTGGTCAAGCCCTCACGCTACATCAAAATATATTACTCCACAAAAAATATCTCCGTGTATGCTGAGGGCATCGTGGAGACTTGTGAAATAGAGAATTTCGAGCAGCTGACAAAGGGACAGATTTCCATCATCTGTCCCGATATTTACTGGTATTCCACCGAAACACAGATTGCTGAATATTCGCAGATTTTAGGTGCATTTCACTTTATCTTCCCCGACGATGACAAGCCGTTTCCGCTGGGAAAGTACAACGCCAAGAATATGATGACTGTGGTCAATGACGGCGATGAGGTCGGATTTACGCTTGAAATCAGCGGAGGTCCTGCAATCAATCCAACGCTTTACAATGCTGAAACGGATGAATATATGCAGATTCAAGGCGAAATTCTGGAGGGCGACAAAATCACGATCACCACGAAAACAGGCAATAAGACGGTCACGCTGGAACGTGAGAGTGTCATCACTAACATCATCAACCGCCTTGTTTCCGGTTCAACATGGCTGACCTTGCGAACTGGCGAAAACAAATTTTATCTTCGTGCATCGGGCGGTATTTCCAATCTGAAAGTCCGCCTGATTCATAGAAATGCTTATTTAGGGGTGTGATTTATGCAGATTGAAATTTACAATATGCTGACTGATGGCGAGAAACTGCACATCACCCTTGAAGCAATATGTGACAGCTTTTCAAGTCTGCTATGGGATGTGGAGTATTATTCGTGCGGTGTTTTTGAAATATATATCGCTGCAAATTCACGGAATATTGAGATTTTTCAGACCGGAAGAATCGTTGGCAGAGATGATGACAAGGAACATTACGGACTGATTGAATCCGTCAAAATCGAAACCGATGCGGAGGACGGCGACTATCTCATTGTGAGCGGCCGCTTTTTGATGTGTCTTCTGGAACGCAGAATTATTTATCCGATTTGCTCTTTTACATCTCAGACAAGCTACTCGGAGATAGTTCATTCTGTTGTTTCGCAAAATGCAATTAGTGACGATAACCGCAGGATTCCGGGACTTTCGCTTGGTTCTGCCAGCGGTGATTGCTGGGATCAGACCACAAAATTGCAGGTCAGTTATGACAATCTGATGCGGTGGATCTATACCATCTGTGAAAAAATCGGCGGTACTGCAAATATTCGCTTAAATAAAATAAGCGGTGAGCATTATGAGATGGTGCTGGATTTATCCGAGGGTACTGACCGCAGTATCATGCAGAACGAAAATCCGCACATTATTTTCTCGGACGGATACACTAACCTGCTGTTATTCACATATTCCACCGACATTTCTGCACAGCGGAATTTTGCCTATGTTCTGGGAAAAGGCGAAGGTGCAGAGCGAAAACGAACAACATACTTTGACGGCAGTGAGCCGTCTTTTTTAGAGCGTTATGAGGTCTATGTGGATGCAAAAGATATGGCGGATGAACAGCAGGAAAACGGCGAATCTAAGCCGATTTCAGACGATGAATATATTGAACTTCTCAAGGAGCGTGGCAAGGAAAATATCGTCCTGCCGCTGACTGCATCGGAGTCGCAGATAGCCGTACAATCTACGCAGTTTCAGTATAATGTGGATTACTTTGTTGGCGATTATGTAACCGTTGAACACCGCAGATTCGGTCTGCGGCAAGATAAAATACAAATTATCGGCATGATTGAGAGCTTTGACCAGAACGGAAGAAATTTGACACCAACATTCAAAGGAGTGTGATTATTATGGCATTTTACAGCGGATTTTTCAATTCAAAAGGACTTGACAGAACTTACACAGCAGAGGATTTTACGACCTATTTGTCGAGCATCATCTGCAACGGAATCCTTGACACTTATGGCGATTGCTTTTCTTTGACTGCCGCAAGTACGGGATTAAAAGTTGTTCTCGGACGTGGAAAAGCATGGATCAACGGGCATTATTTCGTCAATGATTCACGTTACAGCATTGACTTGACGGAATATCAAGATGAAAGCCTGCCACGATATATTTCAATCGCAATCGTGTGCGATACTTCTGAAAGCGTCCGTGCTGTCCGGCTTGAAATCGTTCCCGGCACACCTGCTGAAAATCCAGCTTTGCCGGTGATTCCAACCGATGAAAACCGCACAAGGCTTCTGCTTTATGCTGTTCGTCTGAACGTCGGTGCAACTTCGCTGAGCAAGTTCGACTGGTACGATTATCGTGAAGACAGCAATGTATGCGGATATTGCAGGTGTATTCTGGGCAAATGCAAGGTGGCTGAGATTCTCGATGCTTACGAGAAAAATAACCGCTTGCTTGAAAATATTCAGGAGCAGCTTGGCGAACTTTCGGAACGTGTCAGCGGCATCACAGGAGAAATTGTGAGTATCGGTCAGATCGGCGAAAATGCCTATTATACGCAGTATTCTGACGGTACGCTAAGTATCAGCGGAAACGGTGCGACAAACGATTACACAGGATTTGCGATTCAGCTTGGCTATTCTGACGAGCCGGATTCCCCGTTTTATGAAAATGAAAGCATTCAAAAAGTTAAGCTTTCAAGCGGCATCACAGCTCTCGGAAACTGGCTGTTTGCGGCTTGCTTTAATCTTCAAAGCATCGTATTACCGAGGAATCTGGAACGCATCGGCGATCTGACTTTCAACCGCACAGCAATCAAATCAATCGAATTTCCGGCATCGCTCACAACGATTGGCGTGGGTGCTTTTACGGCTTCCAAGCTTGAAAATGTGTATATTCCTGCAACGGTGAAAAACTTTGGCAGATATGCATTTTTCCATTGTGAATCGCTGAAAAGCGTCAATATCCAGTGCGAGAAAACCGGCTCTGTGGCGTTCTCCAGCTGCATTTCGCTGACGGATGTTACAATTGGCATTGGCTGTAAATATATCGCAGATTCGTGCTTTGTTTACTGTGATAATCTGCGTAAAATCACCTACGAGGGAACGCTTGCACAGTGGGCGGAGGTCGGAAAAGGCAATCTCTGGGACGGTCATGGCGGTGTTCAGGAATCGGTGCTTGAAAGAATTCAGTGTACCAACGGTTTTATGGAATATGACTCCGAAAATAGTGTGTGGAATGAGGTGAAGAACTGATGTGGAAATTCCTCGTAAAACAGCAGAGAATTGAAGTTCTGGAACGTGAAGTGATTGCCGATCATCAGATTGATTTTGTCGATCTGAAATTTACCTTTGACGGTGATTGGAAGAAGTTT
Source organism: uncultured Ruminococcus sp. (assembly GCA_905199285.1). GTDB lineage: Bacteria > Bacillota > Clostridia > Oscillospirales > Ruminococcaceae > Ruminococcus. Next base: position 5,431 of record CAJKFZ010000081.1, on the reverse strand, counting down.
CACAAGGTTGTGCAGTTCTCGCAGTGTGATGAGACTTACAGCATCGTTCTTGGATTTGACGGGACTGTCTGTCACTTGCCTGCGGAGCTTCATGTAGGTGCGGTGAAGATGAGCATTTTCGGATATGATGCTGAAAGTGACACAACCGTCAGGGCGACAACAGTTCCCGTCACTCTGAACATCCGTGAATCAGGATTTGTGGGCGATGATGATACTCCCATACCACCAACGCCTGATCTGTACACGCAGTTGTTGCAGAAAATTGCCGATATTCAGGCAGGTGCAAACGGTAAGGACGGTCTTTCGGCGTATGAGCTTGCCAAAGAAAACGGATTTGTTGGGACGGTTTCCGAGTGGCTGGAAAGTCTGAAAGGTGCGGATGGTCAGCCCGGAAAAGATGGTGTTGACGGCAAAAACGGCATTGATGGTAAAGATGGCAGAGACGGAGCAGATGGGCGTGATGGCGTGGATGGAGTAACTCCGGATATGTCGCAATATCCGACCACTTCCGCCGTTGAACTCATCATTCAGAAAATTACAAATCCGCTGTCTTTGCAGTCTCACGAGCATGAAAATCAATCCATTTTGGATGCAACAACGGCAAGCTATACACTTGAGGAACAGCAGAAACTTGCGAAAATTCAGCCGTCCGACTATGCAACCAAAAAGGCTCTTGCAGATGAGGCACTTGCCATTCGTGAAGCAATGATTCCGCTGACAAGAGAGCTTCATTCTCATAAAAATATGGCAGTTCTGGATATGCTGACGGCTGAACAATTGGCTCTGTTAAGCGATTTACAGCAATTTGAGGACAGCACGAAATATGATATTCAGACCATCAGAGAATCCGTTGAACCCGTTATATCGCAGGCACACTGGCATCATAATCTGACGCTGCTCAACAGTTTAACGTCTGCAAAGGTGGCAAAATGGGATAAAATTTCCGATGTTGAGACTGAATTGCAGCAGTTTAAGGATTCGACTCAGTATGACCAGCAAAATCAGAATGATGCGATTCAGGTGTTAGAGAACAGAATTACGATTTTGGAATCGCAGCTTGCAAATGGAAATACCGCAGTTACGCTGTTTTCGGCTGGTGCAGACGCTCTTGTATCATACGGTGCAGAGTTGTTCACGATTTACAACAACGCCTATAATTCTCTCACTGACTTCTCGGCCAATTATCCGCATTTTCTTTCAGCCGACAATAATTATCAAATGAACTTTTCGGTGGATGATTTCGGATGGGGCGGCACAGTTTGTATCGTCTGTATAAAAGAATTACATTTATCCGAAAAATCGCAGATTTCCATGTGTTACCAATCGAGAGCAACTGAAAATGGCGATCTGTATCTTGTGCCGAAACCTGAAGGAAATGATGTGCCGATTTCTGTTTATGTTTACACGCAGATTCAAAATGGAACGGCAATAAAAATACCGTTTCAGTGGCTGTATTCCGATAGCTGCATCACTACTTTATCCGATTGTAACATCAACAATGGTACATATTATTTTGCCTTTGTCGGACGTTCCAATAATACGCATCCATTGGTGAAACAGATTCAGGTTTTGAATTGACTTTTTTAACGTGGAATGGTATAATAAGAGTTAGAAAAATCGGAAGTTGTGGAGGTGGCAAAATGGAGAATCCTTGGAAAAGTATTCCGTTAGCTGATTATGAAAATCACATGAAACTTAACTCTGTCATGCAATTGCAGGCAATGAATGATATGATGAAATACCAATTTGCTTCTTATTCGATATCCAGTGTGATGATATTGGGAATTGCGGGTGGAAATGGTCTTGAACATATTCAGAAAGATAAATTTGAAAAGATATATGGCATAGATATCAATTCGTCTTATTTGCAAGCCATTAAAGAAAGATATGCTGATTTGGACGGACTATTAGAATGTCTTTGCATAGACTTAACTGACGAGGCAGATAAGTTACCAGAAGCAGATATGATTATTGCGAACCTGTTGGTAGAATATATTGGATATGAATGTTTCAAGAATGTAATCCTGCAAGTGAATCCGAAATATGTGTCTTGTATTATTCAAATCAATATGGAAGGGAACTGGGTATCCGATTCTCCGTATCTACATGTTTTTGATGGCTTGAATCAGATTCATTACCAGATGGAAGAATGCACATTGGAAAAATCAATGTCTGAAATCAACTATCATGCAACTAAGAAATTTGAGCATATGCTACCCAACGTGAAAAAGTTAGTGCAAATAGATTTTGAAAGATAAATTCCAGTTTGTACAACTAAATACTTGAAAATAACCGTTTGCGGATTTATTCTGCAAGCGGTATTTTTATACCCAGATTACGAAAGGATTGATGAAAATGAAAGAAACAATCTGTACAATTGCAGGACTGGTGGGCGGCTTTATTGCCACTATTTTTGGTGGTTGGGACTCCGCACTGGTCACACTTGTGGTTTTCATGTGTGTTGACTTTTTCACCGGAGTGATCACCGCTGCCATGAAGAAATCCAAGCACACTGACAGCGGAGGACTTTCCTCAAAAGCAGGCTGGTTCGGGCTTGCGAAAAAGGTCTGCACCTTGCTGCTGATTGCGGTTGCTGTGAGAATGGATATTCTGCTCGGTACTACCTATATCCGTGACGCAGTCTGCATCAGCTTTTGTCTGAACGAGCTGCTGTCTATCGTGGAGAATACCTGTTTGATGGGGATTCCCTTTCCGCCTGCAATCAAGAAAGCAATCGATGTTTTGCAGACCAAAGTCGGTAGAATTGATGAGAAATCAAATGAAAATAATGAGGAGGAAGAAAAATATGGCAATCTTAAAACCTGATAAAACCACAACTCTCGGCGGTGTTACCGTCAATGAGTATTTGCTCACAAAGCACAATCCAAATAGAATTGATATACCCTCCGCTTCTATGGAGGACAAAGTTATTGGTGTGACAATCCATAACACATCGTGGATTACAACGGCAGCCGGAACAACTCCTTCCGAGCAGTATACGAGAGCCACTGTCAATGGCAATATGAACGATGTCCGAGTTCATTATTACGTTGATAACGTTTGTGCATGGCAGAATCTTCCACTGAATCTTTCTGGCTGGCACGCCGCTGATGGCAGTGGTAACAGCAACCGCAGAACGATTGCAATTGAGTGCATTATGTCAAGGACGTATAATTCCACAGACAAAAAATCAGAGGATAACGCTGCGAGATTGGCAGCTGCATTGCTGAAGAAGTACAATCTCAGCATCGACCATCTCTACACTCACACGCATTGGTTGAATGTCTGTGACGGAAAGTCCGGCAGTGTAGATTACCTGAATACTGCGAAGAATCCGTATAAAACTTGTCCTCTGTACATTCTTCCGCACTGGTCTGCTTTTAAGGCAAAGGTGCAGTCTTACATGAATTCAGGAACATCCACAACTCCAACCACTACACAGCTCTACCGAGTGCGTAAAAGCTGGACGGATGCAAAGTCGCAGATCGGCGCATTTTTTTCTTTGGAGAATGCGAAAAAAGCTTGTAAATCGGGATATGCAGTATTTGACAGCAGTGGCAAACAGGTGTACCCAACAACTACAAAGAAGTCCATTGATGAGATTGCCCGTGAAGTCATTCAGGGCAAATGGAGCAACGGTGCTGACCGTAAGAACAGGCTCACAAATGCCGGATATGACTACAACGCTGTGCAGAAACGTGTGAATGAACTGATGAAATAAACTTTATAGATGGCTGTCGATTTGGTTCGGCAGCCGTTTTCATTTGGAGGTGCTTTATGACTGACGCTGAGAAAAATCATATCATCCAATTACGTGGCAAGGGTTACAGTTACAAGAAAATATCCACTGAAACGGGAATTTCCGAAAACACAATAAAGTCCTATTTCAAGCGGAATACCAACCTTTGTCCGGTATGCGGGAATCCGCTGTTTCATAAAAAATACTGCTCCGATAAATGTCGTATCAGCTGGTGGAACAAGCATCCACACTGCACTTCCGGAATGGTTGAATGCAAATGTGAAACCTGCGGAAAGACGTTTTGCGCTTATCCAAGCAAAGCTCGAAAATACTGTTCCAAAGCCTGTTATGGAAAATCATGCAGAAAGGAGAACCGCAATGACAAATGAAAGATTACAGCACATCGCCGCATACAAAGTGGCGATTATTTTATTCCGAAAACTGCTGAAAAGTGGAACAATCACGGAGTCAGAATTTCACAGATGCGAGTCAAATATCGCCGAAAAATGCGGCTTATCTTTGTGCAGCATATATCATGAAATTGCTTGACTTTCAGGCACTTCTGATTTAATATGTAACACTGACAAGGATGCCTGAGCATGAGGTAGGATTCTGCTTGAATGCGAATGGTATGCCGACATTAGATTAAAGGAGGCTGGCGATTTTATGGCAAGAATTGTGGAACAAGTCAAGTTTCCTGTTCCGAAATTCAAAAAACAAATCAATACAGCGGCTTACGCTCGTGTTTCCAGCGGAAAGGACGCTATGCTGCATTCCCTTTCCGCACAGGTCAGTTATTACAGCGAGCTGATTCAAAAAAATCCTAAATGGCGATTCTGCGGTATTTACGCTGACGAAGCCATGACAGGCACTAAGGATAACCGTGAGAATTTTCAGAAAATGCTTATGGAATGCCGTGCCGGAAATCTGAATCTCATCATCACAAAGTCTATTTCAAGATTTGCAAGAAATACGGTCACACTGCTTGAAACGGTGCGTGAGCTGAAAGATTTAGGCGTTGATGTATGGTTTGAGGAGCAGAATATCCACAGCCTTTCTTCGGACGGCGAGTTGATGCTGAGTATTCTTGCAAGCTACGCTCAGGAAGAAAGTTTGTCCGCAAGTGAAAATCAGAAATGGCGTATCCGCAAGGATTTTGAACAGGGAAAAGTCAGCAGTTTGCAAATGCTGGGTTACAAAAGGAATCATGACGGAGTGCTTGAAATTATTCCGAATGAAGCGGAAATTGTCAGGATGATCTTCAACAGTTATCTGTCAGGAATGGGGAAACTTGCGATTGCAAATATGCTGAATGAAATGCATATCTCTACCAAGTTTGACAATGAGTGGACGCCAGAAGCAGTCAGGCGAATCCTCACAAATGAAAAATACTGCGGTGAGCTTATGCTGCAAAAATTCTACAGTGAGAATCATCTGACAAAGAGAAAAATGGTTAATAACGGTGAGATCAAAAAATTTTATGTGGAAGAAGCACATCCTCCGATTATTGAAAAAAGCCTTTTTGATGCCGTTCAGAAACATTTGCAGGATCAGAAGGAACACTTCGCTCCAACTAAATCAACTACTGTCGTTTATCCGTTTTCAGGAAAAATTCAGTGTCAATGCTGCGGTAAGAGTTATCGCAGAAAAACAACGGCAACAGGTGTCGTCTGGATTTGTGCTACATACAAC
>CAJKFZ010000080.1 GCA_905199285.1 uncultured Ruminococcus sp. | reverse complement strand
TCCCTTATTGTTTTATTCAATTTATGCCTTAATTATACATCCATAAATAAAAATTGTCAAGAGAAAATGGTCGAAACAATTATTCAAATATGGAATAGCATTATATTACAAAATGTTTATTGATCGGTATAAACAAGTCATAATTTTACAAATTGTTGAATAACGTCTTATTCAGCCTCATTTTCACTTTTGGTGATACTGATTGCAAGAGCCTCAAGGCTTTCCGCATCAACAGCAGACGGACATTCCGACATAAGCTCGCTTGCATTCTGAACCTTTGGAAACGCTGTAACATCACGAAGACTATCAGCCTTACACATAATCATCGCAAGACGGTCAAGTCCGATTCCCATTCCACCATGCGGCGGAGCAGCATAACGGTATGCGTCAACAAGAAATCCAAATTTAGCCTGAATCTCTTCATCGGTCATGCCAAGCGCTTCAAACATTTTCTGCTGAAGCTCGAAATCAGTTATACGCATCGAGCCGCTTGAAAGTTCTGTTCCGTTAAGAACAAGATCCCAAGCTTTCGCACGAACATTTGCCGGATCGCTGTCAAGATACTCAATACATTCCTCCATCGGCATTGTGAAAGGATGATGAGCCGCAACCCATGTATCGTTATCATCATCATGCTCAAAGAACGGCATTTCAGTTATCCAAAGGAAATTGTAAACGTCATCCGGTATAACCTCAAGACGTTTTCCGCAGATAAGTCTTATAGCGCCAAGAGTGGACAAAACGGTTTTGGTCTTATCAGCACATATAAGGACAAGGTCGCCTGCCTTAGCATCAACTGCTTCACAAATTTTTTCAAGGTCACCCTCAGCAAGGAATTTCTTGAAAGAACAGTTCGGTTCATCAGCCCAGCGAATATATGCAAGTCCTTTTGCACCTATTCCCTTTGCGTGTTCAATGAGTTTGTCGATTTCCTTGCGAGTATATGCAGCAGCGCCATTTTTAACGTTGATTGCACGAACAGAGCCGCCCTCTTCAATTGCATTTTTGAAAACAACAAAATCAATATCTTTAACAGTATCGGTAATATCCTGAATCTCAAAACCGAAACGAGTATCAGGTTTATCAGAACCGTAGCGATTCATTGCATCAGCAAAAGTGAGTCTCGGAAGCGGAGTTGGGATATCAACTCCCATAACTTCCTTGAAAACACGCTGAACAAAGCCTTCAACGCATTCCTGAATATCCTCGGCATCGACAAAAGACATCTCCAGGTCTATCTGAGTAAATTCCGGCTGACGATCCGCACGAAGATCCTCGTCACGGAAGCATCTTGCAAGCTGTATGTAGCGGTCGTAACCGGAAATCATGAGAAGCTGCTTATAAATCTGCGGAGACTGCGGAAGAGCGTAGAATTTTCCCTGATGTACTCTTGAAGGAATGAGATAATCTCTTGCGCCCTCCGGAGTTGATTTCATCATCATCGGAGTTTCAATTTCAAGAAAACCATTCTCGTAAAAATACTCTCTTGTCACCTTTGCTATCTGATGTCTCATGATAATATTCTGCTGCAAAGGCGCTCTTCTGAGGTCGAGATAACGATATTTCAGACGAAGTTCCTCATTAACCTTTGTTTCGTTTGTTATTTCAAAAGGAGGAGTCTGAGCCTTTGCGAGAACTCTTAAATCGTCAACAAAAATTTCGACATTTCCGGTTTTCAGCTTATCGTTCTTGCTCTCACGCTCACGGACAATGCCCTTTGCCATAAGAACATATTCACTTCGGCATCCGGCAGCTTTTTCAAAAATTTCACTGTCCGTTTCGTCGTTGAATAAAAGCTGAACAACGCCTGTTCTGTCACGAAGAACGATAAAAATAACTCCGCCCTTATTTCTTATTCTTTCAACGAAACCGCCAACAACTACTTCTTTACCTGCTTCTGTAACTTCTCCGCAGTAATGTGTGCGTTTCAAGCCTTTCATTGTATCTGCCATTTTAGTTTTTCTCCTCAATCAAATTCTGGAAAGCGTTTACAGTTTCCTCATCCTCAATACTATCCATCATTTTATTAAAATAAGCTGAATCAAAATTACTTACAAATTTACTGTCAAGAGCAATTTCGATCTCATCGCCTTTTTCCATATCTTTCAGTTTAGCTTTTCCCTCAGCAAGTTCGTTATCGCCGAGAACCACCGTATAAAGCGCACCGTTTTTGTTTGCATACTTCATTTGCGCTTTAAGACCTCTTCCCATAAGATCATATTCTGAAAAATAACCGAACTCACGGAGTTCTTTTGAAAGCTCCATTGCTTTTTCGAGAGCAGCGTCGCCCATTGTTGCAAAATAAATATCGCATTTTTTAGGAGTCAGATAGCGGCAGTTCTGCTTGTCCATAACTATAAGAAGACGCTCGATGCCCATAGCAAATCCAAGAGCTGGAATATGCTGTCCGCCGAGCTGTTCAATAAGACCGTCATAACGACCTCCGCCGCATACAGTTCCCTGCGCTCCGATCTCCGTTGTTACGAACTCGAAAACAGTTTTTGTATAGTAATCAAGACCTCTTACGATTTTCGGATTGACCTTGAAATCAATTCCCATATTTGTAAGATACTTTTTCAGCTTTTCAAAATGCTCACTGCATTCCTCACAAAGATAATCAATGATGACCGGAGCATCCTTGCCTATTTCCTGACAAACGGGACTTTTACAATCAAGGATTCTCATTGGATTCTTAACAAGTCTGTCTTTACAAGTATCGCAAAGTTCGTCTTTTCTCGCTTCAAAATAATTTCTGAGCGCATCGTGATACTTCGCACGGCAGGTTGGACAACCGATCGAATTAATGTAAAGTTCGATATTTTTTATTTCAAGTCTATCGAGAAGCGTTTTGGCAAGAGAAATAACCTCCGCATCAGCAGCCGGAGAAGCGCTTCCAGCCATTTCAAGTCCGAACTGGTGGAATTCACGAAGTCTTCCTGCCTGCGGTCTTTCATGACGGAAACATGAAAGGATATAGAAAACTCTCTGAGGAAGAGCCTCGTTAAGCAGTCCGTTCTGAAGCATTGCACGGATAGTACCGGCTGTTCCTTCCGGACGGAGAGTAAACTTCGTTTCCTTTGCCATAACGGTATACATTTCTTTCTGAACAACATCAGTTGTTTCTCCAACTGAACGCAGGAACAGATCTGTATTTTCAAAAGTCGGGATTCTTATTTCCGAGAAACCGAAGCTTTCAGCCGTTTCCCGTGCGATTTTCTCAATAGTGTGCCACTTGTGTACATCTTTAGGCAGAACATCCTCAGTACCGTTTGGGCGTTTGATATTTAATGCCATAATTTTTCAGCCTTTCTGTATTTGGTTATTTTAGAGCGTGTTCACATAAAATAAATGTGCGGATTTTCGAGCATAATTTTGATGGATACAAGGAGGAAATATGCAGGCGGGCTGATGCCCGGCAAATGTTTTCAACGCAGTAGCTGTCAAAATTTGCTGAAAATACGTGCTTTGTATTTTTATGTGAACACGCTCTGTCCGAGCCAGATTCCGAACATGAAAATTGTCCCTGAAAAGGGACAATTGAGCATCAGATGGTCGGTGTTCCGACCTCACGCCAGTCAAGATCTCCTCTTTCGAGAGCAAGAATAAGCGCTTCAGCAGTAGCAATATTCGTTGCCACCGGAACATTATGCACATCACAAAGTCTTAAAAGATTCATGCCATGAACATCAGAAGCCTTAGGATTGATGGGATCTCTGAAGAAAAGAAGCACATCAACCTCGTTGCATGAAAGAAGCGCAAGAATCTGTTCAGCTCCGCCCTGTCCGCTGAGATATTTTTTTATAGGAAGACCTGTGGCTTCACTTACCTGCTTACCTGTTGTATTAGTTGCAATAAGCGAATGTTTCGACAAAATGCCGCAGTAAGCGCTGCAAAATTGTACCATAAGTTCCTTTTTTGCATCATGAGCAATAATTGCAATTTTCATTTTCATTCGTTCCTTTCTCCATATTACATAATTATTTTTCCGGAATTACGAAGTTTTCACTGTCAGAGGAACGAATTCTCCACCAAGTCTTTTAGAAATGGCATCAAAGGCTCTGAGAGCATCTGAATCAGCAGGAATAGGATTTCCTGTTCCTGTTGCAACAGTCATTTTAAAATCATCCGGAATTACACCGATGAGCTGAACGCCCACCTTATCAATAATTTCATCAAGATTTGAAACAAGCGAGTTTCCTATAACCTTTTTGCTTACTTTATTTATAATTAAACGCTGACTTTTATTTCCTCTGTTATAAAACTCATCAGACATAAGGCTTGCGTCTCTGATACAAACCTGATCCGGAGTTGAAATGACAAGAATAAGATTAGCCTGTTCAACAATATCAAATACATGAGAGTTTATACCAGCTCCTGTATCTATAATAATGTATTCAAAATATTTTTTTATTGAACGGCAGATATCAACGATTTGTTCAGCCGTAACAGTTGTCAGAGTTTTTGGAGCACAGAGAACATTAAGATTATTAGCCATTGGAACCTGTGAAACTGCCTCAAGAACAGTTTTCTTACCGTTCAGGACATCTCCAAGGTCATATTTGATATTATTCTCCATACCAAACATTATATCAAGGCATCTAAGACCAAAGTCAAGCTCTATTATTAATGTTCTGTGTCCCTGCTTTGCAAGAGTATAACCTAATCCCGCACAGACAGTGGATTTACCAGTACCTCCCTTTCCGGAAGTAACAGCAATTATTTTTGACATTTTATATCCTTTCCAATATCCGCAAGCCTGAATACCACAACTATTAAAAGGCTCGGATTCTTTTATAAGCATTCTTTATTTATTATATCACAAAAGTTAATAAATGTCAAAGATGTTTTTTGTTCAAAGCATAAAATTGTGAAATTCATCATTTTTATCAGCGAATAACTGTGCAAATGCAACAAATCAATATTAAGATTCACTAATTCAATCTTGATTTTCAGCAATAAGCCATAATTAGTTTAAGCAAAAAATAAAACTTTATATTTTCTCACTGAAAAGTATTGACATTTTATTTTTTTTGTGATATAATAATTTCGTTGTCGAGGTGTGGCTCAGTTTGGTAGAGTACTACGTTCGGGACGTAGGGGCCGCAGGTTCAAATCCTGTCACCTCGACCATTTTAAAGCAGCAGTTTTCGTTAGAAGATTGCTGCTTTTTTATAAATTACAAGCATAACAGAAAGGAACTTAACATGAATGTAATCCAAATAGATGGACTTACGAAGAAATATGGTGATTTCACAGCTGTTGATAATATTTCTTTTACGGTTAATAAGGGCGAACTCATAGGTTTTCTCGGAGTAAACGGCGCCGGAAAATCAACTACTATAAATATGATGTCCACTCTCCTTGAACCTACAAACGGAAAAATAAACATCTGCGGATTTGATACAGCAAATGAAAGCAGCAATATCCGCCGGAAAATCGGTATTGTTTATCAGGGAAATGTTCTGGACGATCTGCTTACAGTAAAGGAAAATTTATTGTGCAGAGGTATTCTTCATGGTGCGGATAAGCTTTCAGCTGAAAAAAATCTTAAAGAGCTTAGCGAAATTTTTTCGCTTAACGAAATTCTGAAAAAGAAATACCGGAATCTCTCGGGCGGACAGAAAAGAAGATGCGAAATTGCTGCTGCTCTTATGCATACTCCGGAAATCCTCATTCTTGACGAACCTACAACAGGTCTTGATCCGTCAGCACGAAAAGATGTCTGGAATACTATCGAGCAACTCCGAAAAACTACCGATATGACGGTTTTTCTCACTACTCATTACATGGAAGAAGCTGCTGAAGCTGACAGAATCATCATCATTAACAAGGGAAAAATCATCGCTCAGGGAATTCCATATGAGCTTAAAGAAAAATTTGCCTCGGATCACCTTAAAATTTACTGCAATGAGGATAAAAAAGATACTATAATAAGTAAGCTGAAAATCTCCGATTATGAAAATACGAATTACGGTATTAAAATTCCGGTAAAAACTTCAAAGGAAGCTCTTGATATTCTTAATTGTGTAAGCGAAGATTTTGAAAGTTTTGAAATGATTCAGGGAAGTCTGGATGATGTTTTCATTAATGCAACAAAGGAGGAATATTGATATGCTTAAATTATTCCAACTTACCAAAAGAAACGCTTCGCTTTATTTCCGTGACAGAATGGCGGTATTTAGCTCGCTGCTTTCAATGATAATAATTATCGCACTTATGCTTATTTTTCTTGGCGATATGTATATAGATGGTCTTAATGAAATTTTTGAATCTATTCCGGATGCAGGAAACAAAACCAAAGATGCAAAACTTCTGGTTCTTTCATGGACAACAGCAGGCATTATTCCCATAAATGCTGTAATGGTAACGCTTTCGTCTCTTACTTCAATGATAAGCGATAAAACCTCCGGAAAAATAAATTCGATCTATACCGCTCCTATCAGCCGTACTGTAATTTCTGCTTCATATATTGCATCAGCGTGGATAACGTCGGTCATCGTCTGCATACTGACTCTTGCAATTTCTGAAATCTATTTTTACGCTAAGGGAATGGAAGTATTCTCCGCCGCTGTTCACCTTGAACTTTTCGGAATGATAGCTGTTAATTCGTTTACATACTCTGCTGTTATGTATCTGTTAGCCACTCTTATCAAAAGCGAAAGCGCATGGGGAGCTATCGGAACAATCATCGGAACTCTTGTAGGCTTCCTCGGAGGAGTTTATCTTCCTATCGGACAATTTTCAGGCGTGATCGCTTCGCTTCTGAAATGTACTCCTATTATTTACAGTACCGTAATGTTCCGGCAAGTCATGACGGACAGTCTTACAGATGAGGTTCTCTGTGGAGCTTCCTCAGAAGTTATCAATGAATATAAATCCTTCATGGGAATTGATATTGATTTATTTGGCAAAAGCCTTTCAGCAGCAGGATGCATTGCGATAATGCTCATTTTCGGAATTGCTTTTATGGCAGCCGGCACTCTTGTTACAGGTATAAAAAAGAAAAAATGACCTAATACAATTTAGCCTCTCCTATCTTGGAGAGGTTTTTTGTTTTATTCATCGGAATACTTGTACTCATTAATGAATATCATTTATAAAGGCAATAGCCAAAAGCATTTCAAGGAGGTTCATTATGGATTTTAAAATTAACAGAGAAACCGTACCCGCCGCCGAATGTGTCTTCGATGGTATTCAGGAACAAAATATCGAGCTTGATTATATTCTTCCCGACTATTATCCAGATATCTTCAGGCTGATTCGCTGTCAGGTGATTCCGGTAATCACAGATTTTTCTGTAAACGGTGATCGTCTTTCATATGAATTACGCTGCGATATAAGGATTCTTTACTGCGGCGAGGAGGATTCTGTTCTTAGATGTGTAACTCAGCGTCAGAATTTTTCAAGAACTGTCGAGCTTAAACGAAGCTGCGATTCCCCTGCTGTAATCCTTACACCTAAAACCGACCACGTAAATTTTCGCGCTGTAAATAAACGCCGTCTTGATATGAGAGGCGCAGTTTCGGTTAAAATCAAGGTATCGTGTGAAAAAAATCAGGATGTTGTCTCGGATGCTTTCGGCATGAATATTCAGCTTAAAAAAACTCCCCTGCGTTTTGCCGCAAAGAAAATCTCTCTTGACAAAATTTTACAGATAAACGAAGAAACTGAGCTTTCGGCTGCTCAGCCAAATATTTTAAGCATAATAAGCTGCCGATGTAAAGCCGGAGAATGCGAAAAAAAGATGATTTCCGGAAAGCTTCTTGCTAAGGGTGAGATCGAAATTGATTTATTGTATTCCTGCGAAAAAGATGGTGAAGGTGCAATTGAACCGATGAGTTTTTCTCTTCCGTTCAGCCAGATAATCGATATAGACGAAATCGACGACTCTTTCGAGTGTTCTGTTACTCCGGAGATCATAAGCTGCGATATAACTCCGACTGCCGGAAAAAACGGTGAAAACAGAGTTCTCAAATGCGAAACTGAACTCCGTCTCATATGCCGTGCTGTAAAAACAGCTTCCGTAATGCTTGGAACAGATGCATACTCTACCGTTTATCCATGCGAAACGGAAATTTCTGAGATTCGTGCCGAGCAGATTCCTGTTATATATAACGAAAACTTCCGCCATACGGCTAAAATAGCCGAAAGCGAAAATGTACCGCAAACCATTTACTCAATGTGGTGTTCTCCAAAAAATATCAACACGAGAATTGCGGATGACGGCAAATCACTTATTGTAACCGGAATGCTGACATATTCAATGGCTGCCAAGGATCCATCCGGAATGATCGTTATGCCCGATAAGGACGAAGCTTTTGAGGAGACTATCGACCTCGGCGACAATATTGCCGGCTGTGAGGTTTCAGCAGAAATTACTGTAAACGAGGTTTCCTATAATATCTCTTCCGAAGGCGTTCTTACGGCTAAAGCTGATCTTACTGCAAAAATCTCGGTTTTAAACTGTTCTTCAATAAAAGCTCTGACCGAGATAAACGTTGATGATTCTGTAAAAAAACAGCGTGACGGAGATTATTCTATAAAGCTCTATTTCGGAGTTGAAAACGAAGAGATATGGGATATCGCAAAACGCTACAGCACGAGCGTTTCAGCCGTTATGGAAGAAAACGAGCTGGACGGAGAAAGACTTGAAAACGGCGGAATGCTGCTTATTCCGATAGTTACTTGAATGAACCGCAGACAAAAAGAAAAATGCACATTTTAAGGAGCAGATTATGGTAAAAGATATTTACAGCAATATCGCTGAGCGTACCGGAGGCGATATTTACATTGGTGTAGTCGGACCTGTGAGAACAGGTAAATCGACTTTTATTAAACGTTTTATGGAGTCACTGGTCATTCCGAATATTCCAAGCGAATTCAAGCGTGAACGTGCGCTTGACGAACTTCCGCAGTCCGCCGCCGGAAAAACTATCATGACGACTGAACCGAAATTCATTCCCGAAGAAGCAGTTGAGGTTGATCTTGGCAGCGGAGCGGCGTTCAGCGTCCGACTCATCGACTGCGTTGGTTATATTGTTCCGAGTTCGCTTGGATATATTGAGAATGAACAGCCGAGAATGGTTATGACTTCATGGTTCGATGAAGAGATCCCTTTTAATATGGCGGCTGAAATAGGCACACAAAAGGTTATAACAGACCACTCTACAATCGGTCTTGTTATCACAACAGACGGTTCTATTTCAGATATCCCACGAGCTGAATATGAAGAATGCGAAGAACGTGTTATTCGTGAATTAAAAGAACTTGGAAAACCGTTTGTAGTCATACTTAATACAACAACTCCGGATTCTGCTGAAACCAAAGCGCTCGCTGCTCAATTAACAGATCGTTACGATGCTAAAGTTATTCCGGTTAGCTGTCTTGATCTGAACGAAGAGGATATTCGTGAAATTATCCGTGAGATTCTTTTTTCGTTCCCGATAAAGGAGATCAATATCAGAACGGCAAGATGGATCAATACTCTTGAAAAGGGACATTGGCTTAAATCGGAAATTCTCGGCTGCATCAGAAATGCGGCAAGAGATATAAAGATAGTTCGTGAAGCAGAAATTGCAGCGGCGGCAATGTCGGAGTGTCCGCATATAATCAAAGCTGAAATTTCATCAATAGATCTTGGGAAAGGTTCGGTTACAATAAATGCCGAGCTTGACAATAGTCTTTTCTATAAAATTCTCGGCGAAGAGACAGGCATTGAAATTGAAAGCGAAAGCGATCTTATGCCGCTTCTTATGGAGCTTAACGATATCAGAAGAAAATATCAGCGTATTGAACCGGCTCTTGCAGAGGTTGAAGCGACCGGCTATGGAATCGTTATGCCGGAACTTGATGAGCTTACTCTTGAAGAGCCAAAAATCATTCGTCAGGGAGGAAAATACGGTGTAAAATTAAGAGCCTCTGCTCCGTCCATACATCTTATGAAAGCAAATATCAATACGACTGTAAGCCCGATAGTCGGAACGGAACGTCAATCCGAAGAGCTTGTCATGTATCTTCTCGATGGCTTTGACGATAATCCGACAAAAATCTGGGAATCAAATATTTTCGGAAAATCTCTTCATGAACTCGTCAACGAGGGCCTTCACAATAAACTTTATAAAATGCCGACAGATGCACGAATGAAGATTCAGGAAACGCTTGAAAGAGTTATCAACGAAGGATGCAGCGGACTTATTTGTTTTATTCTCTGATGTGCAATATTTATACTATATCCGAATTGCTTTTTTGGCAGTTCGGGTATATTTTTTTCTTGAATTATTATAATGATTATGATATAATATTTTCAGATACGAAAATTAAAACCATTTTTCGAGGTAACATATGAGCAAGAGAACAAATTTAAGTATTTTTGCCGGAATATTCGGCATAATATGCAATCTCATCCTGTGCATTTTCAAATTTATAGCAGGAAGCATGAGTGGTTCTGTTTCAATAACCGCAGACGCCGCAAATAATCTTTCTGACGCCGGTTCAAATATTGTTTCTATTGCAGGAACAATTCTTTCCAGAAAGCCTGTCGATAAAGAGCACCCATTCGGTCATGGAAGAGCCGAGTATATTTCTGCTATGATAATTGCAGTTTTCATTCTTTTGATGAGCTTTGAGCTTGGAAAAAGTTCTGTTGAAAGAATAATTTCTCCTAAAAATATGAATTTCTCATTAGCATATGTATTAGTTCTTGTTTCATCAATAATTATAAAATTTCTCATGTTTTTCATGAATGGAAGATTTTATCGAAAAACAGGTAACATCAATCTTAAAGCTGTTCAGAAAGACAGTCTTAACGATTGCATTGCAACAGGAGCCGTTCTTATTTCTCTTTTTATCTGCAAAATTTCAGGCATCAACCGCATAGATGGTATTATCGGTTTATTTGTAACTTTTTTCGTAGCCTTTTCAGGAATCGATGTTCTGAAAAGCATATCCGGTTCTCTCCTTGGTCAGCCGCCGTCAAAAAAGCTTGTTGATGATATGAAGCGAATTATGCTTTCGCAGGAAAATATTATAGGAGTGCATGATATTATTGTTCATGATTACGGTCCGAACAGGATTATGGCTACCGCTCATGCTGAATGTCCTTCAGATGTAGACGTTGAAATACTTCACGACGCTGTTGATAATGCCGAAAAGCAAATCGAATCTGAACTGAATATTTCAATGTGTATTCATATTGATCCTGTTAAGCTTCACGATGAAGAAACAGACCGCTACAAACTTTTGACAGAGCGGATAATTGGTGATTACAACAAAGAATATACATTCCATGATTTTAAGTTCGGAACTAAAAATGGTGAAATAAATTTGGTTTTTGAACTGGTTATTCCATTTAGTGAAAAAAAATCCCCACAGGAAATTTCAAACGATATACAGAAACTTTTTTCTAAT
>CAJKFZ010000079.1 GCA_905199285.1 uncultured Ruminococcus sp. | reverse complement strand
TGATTTTACCATTTTTGTCATAAAAATTGTATACTTTTCAGTAATAATTATGTATTATTAGTATTGTAATAAACGGAATTGTATGCGGTTTTAGCACGGATCGTATATAAAATATTATTGAGAGGGTTATAATTATGAAATCAAAAAAATTCAGAAAACTCGCAGCGGCAATTGCTGCCTGTACTGTAATGGCATCGGCTCTGCCTGCTGTACCTGCTGTAGTTTCAGCAGCCTCAAACATTATCAGCAATTCAACCTTTGATTCCGGAACATCCGGATGGGGAACATATAAAGAAAGCGGCGGAGTCTGCTCATTAGGAACTGAAAATGGACGCCTTGCCCTTACGGTAAGCAATGTCGGCAAAGTAAATTATGCCGTTCAGGTTTTCTATGACATCATTCCGCTTTATCAAAACGGCGTATATCGCATCAAATACGATATTTCCTCCACTACAGACAGATATATTGAAGCAATGATCCAGCAGAACGGCGGAACATACCAGGCTTATACATGGAAAGGTCTTGAACTTACTTCCACTCCTCAGACTGTTGATTACGAATTCACCATGAAAGCAGAAACAGATATTATGTCTAAACTCGTTTTCAACTGCGGTATTCAGGAAAAACATGAAGGCGTTCTCCCGGAGCATAAGATCTATATCGACAATGTGTCGATTGAACTTGTTGACGATAGCAAGGTCGATTATTCCGCTACACGACCATATGAAGCTCCTATCATAACCAATCAGGTCGGATATAAGTGTGACAGCAAAAAAACTGCTGTTTTCCGAAATGCAGACAATGAGAGTAAATTCTCGGTCGTAAATGCAGATACAAATCAGGTCGTTTACACAGGTGATCTTTCCGACGGTATCAATAATACGTCCGCTGGAGAAACAAATAAAACCGGAGATTTTTCTTCCGTTACACAGCCCGGAAAATATTATATAACCTGCGGAAATCTTGATAACTCCTATACATTTGAAATTTCCGACAGCGTTTACTCAAATCTGCTTGACGACAGCGTAAGAATGCTCTATTTACAGCGATGCGGAGAAGCCGTAACAGACAGCGATTTCGGACATCCTACCTGTCACACAGGTATGGCGACGGTTTACGGTACAAACGATAAGATCAACGTTTCCGGCGGCTGGCATGATGCAGGCGATTACGGCAGATACATTGTTCCTGCTGCTAAAACTATTGCCGATCTGCTTTACGCTTACGAAGCAAATCCTGAACTTTACGGAGATAATATCGGCATTCCTCAAAGTGGAAACGGTACTCCTGATATTCTTGATGAAGCACGTTATGAACTTGAATGGATGATGAAAATGCAGCGTGCCGACGGCGCTGTTTACCATAAGGTCACTTGTGAAAATTTCCCAGGATATGTTTCACCTGAAAAGGAAACTGCTCCGCTCATCGTTACTCCTGTTTCAACAACGGCAACTGCTGATTTCTGCGCTTCAATGGCTCTTGCTTATGAATTCTATAAGGATATAGACGTAAATTTTGCCAATGACTGCCTTGAACGTTCCGAAAGAGCATGGAGTTTCCTTGAAGCAAATCCTGATCTGATATTCAAAAATCCCGAAGACATTACTACCGGAGATTATGGTGATCTTTCCGACAGAGATGAACGCTATTGGGCAGCAGCTCAGCTTTATCGTGCAACCGGAAACAGCAAATACGAAACTGCTTTAAGCGAAATGTACGTTTTAAAGGGACTTGATTGGTCTACCGTAGGCGATTATGGCAACCTTGCTATTCTTACTGCTAAAAACATCAGCAAGAATTCTGCAATTTATACAAATGCCAAAGATACTATTATTTCACAGGCAGACAGCTTTGTCAGAATTTCCTCAAACTCTCCTTACGGAGTTGCGCTTACAAAATTCAACTGGGGAAGCAACATGACGGTTGCTAATGCCGGAATCATACTCGGCGCTGCTTACAAAGCCACTGGCGATTCAAGCTACCTTGACGCCGCAAACGCTCAGCTCAACTATCTTCTTGGAACAAATCCTGTCGGAGAATGCTTCTTTACAGGCTACGGAACTGTTTCCCCTGAAAATCCTCATCACAGACCGTCCATGGCTGCCGGAAAGGCTATGAAGGGAATGCTTGTAGGCGGTGTAAACCAGAATCTTGAAGACAGCGCTGCTAAGGCATATTGTCAGGATCTTCCTAATGCAAAACGCTATGTGGATAATGCTGAAAGCTATTCTACCAATGAGATCACAATTTACTGGAACTCTCCCCTCACCTATCTTGTTTCACTTACAAGCAATGAAGATATTGTCAATCCGGATTTCATTCTCGGAGATATAAATTCGGACGGAGTTATCGACAGCTTCGACATGGTTCTTGCAAGAAAAGGTCTTATCAACGGCGGATTTGCTGATATAACAGCGTCAAAATCAGCAGACGTTAATCAGGACGGAAAGTATTCTGTTGCCGATACGGTTCTCATTCAGCAGTTTGTTCTTGGAACAATAAAATCTTTCCCTAAAGAAGAACAGCCTATTGATCCTCCTGTAAGCGGAGAAATAAAGGATTACGGCACTGCTATGAACCAGAATGCTTCTGTTATCGCTGATTTCAGAAAAGGTGAAACTCCGGTATTCTTCGCATCGGACGGCTGGACTAACGGAAGCTGTTTCGACTGTGGATGGTATAAGCAGAACACCTCGTTTGACGGCGGAGTTCTCAACCTCACTATCGACAAAGATCACTCCGGCAAATACAATTACTCCGGAGCAGAATACAGAACGGCGGATACATACCACTACGGATACTACGAAACATCTATGCAGGCTATAAAAAATGACGGAGTCGTTTCTTCGTTTTTCACCTATACAGGTCCTTCGGAAAATAATCCATGGGACGAGATCGATATCGAAATCCTTGGCAAGGATACAACAAAGGTTCAGTTCAATTACTACACTAACGGTGTCGGAAATCACGAATATATGTATGATCTCGGTTTCGACGCATCAGAAGGTTTCCATACCTATGGATTCGATTGGCAGCCCGACCATATAACATGGTACGTTGACGGAAAAGAAGTTTATACTGCATACAATAATATTCCCTCAACTGCCGGAAGAATCATGATGAACGTATGGCCAGGTATAGGAGTGAACGACTGGCTCAAGCCTTTCAACGGCAACACTCCTCTTACGGCACGTTATCAGTGGGTGACATATAACAAACAATAATCAGAGGTAAATTTATGAGAATTTTCACTGGCTATGAAAAGGGAATCAATCTTGGAGGCTGGTTCTCGCAATGTGAACACACGAAAAAACATTATGATGATTTCATTTGCGAAAGCGACTTAGCTGAAATCGCTTCGTGGGGTATCGACCATGTAAGAATTCCGATTGACTATGAGCTTATCGAAAATGAAAACGGCGATATTCTTGAAGACGGAATTGCGTTTATTCAAAAATCCATTAATTGGTGCGAAAAATACGGTCTGAATATGGTTTTAGACCTGCATAAAACCTGCGGATTCTCTTTCGACGAGGGAGAATCTGAAAGCGGATTCTTTGAATCGGAATCATTACAGGAGCGCTTCTTCCGTCTTTGGGAAGAGCTTGCCAAGCGTTTCGGAAAGTATCATGATCGTGTTTCATTTGAACTTTTAAACGAAGTAACTGACCGTAAATACTGCGATATATGGAATGAAATCGCCGAAAAGTGCGTTCATCGCATAAGAGCAATCGCTCCGGAAACATATATCCTTATCGGCGGATATGAAAATAACTGCATTAAAGCTCTTAAAGATCTGAAAATGCCGTCAGATAACAAAATCGTTTACAATTTTCACTGCTATGAACCTTTGATTTTCACTCATCAGGGGGCATACTGGGTTAAAAATATGCCTGAAAATTTCAGACTGAAATATCCGTCAACGATTCAGGAATATGCTTCAGAACAGAAACGAATTGGTATTGAGGCAGTTGACCTTGTTTCTTCCGCAAACGTTGAAACTATCGGAGAAGAATTTTTCGACTGCTTATTCTCGGAAGCAGTTAAAATTGCTGAAGAGAGAAATGTTCCGCTATATTGCGGAGAGTACGGTGTGATAAATCTCGCCGATGAAGAAAATGCCATAGCTTGGTATAAAACGATAAATTCCGTATTCCGGAAATATCAGATTTCACGAGCAGCGTGGTGCTATAAAGAATTGGATTTCGGACTGACCGACCATAATTTAATCAATAAACTTAAAAAATTCCTATAAATTCCTTGTTTGGAACGGTACTATATCTGCACAATAAGCGCCGTTAGGCAACAAAGGGACAAATCAGAAAAGAATGAGCTGTACCGTTTTAATAAGATACAGCTCATTCTTTTTCATTAAAATCAGAAGTCTATATTTCCGGTTTTGCCGTCAATACTAACAGTTATTCCATGCTCGGCAATATGCTCATGAAAATCAGCGGAAACTCCTCCCATAAGAGTTATATCAGCCGAATCATTTTCAATACAAATCTCAATATAGTCGATTCCGACTGAATCCCGTATAAATTCCTTGGTAATAGGCTCGCCGTTTTCGTCAGTTATATCCTCATCGTAAGACGTAGCCCTAACTTATGCCCCGATAAAAACCAAGATTTTATTGATACTACTTTAAATCATGTCAAGAGCTTTGGTTACACCAATATCTTTCCCACTATATCCATATACCATGACTTCATCAATTTCGCTGTCTCCGATAGGAGGAAGATTGATTTCCGTGAGTTCAAGTTCAGAAGTTTTAGTATCGTGGTCAAATTTTAGCTCACCGAACATTTCCGATTTCATCAGGAGAGGCTTTATATATTCCGCACGATATTTCAGTCTTTCCTCTTCTTTACGTTTTTTTCGCTTATTATCAATTGCAATATCTATCGTCAATGATAACACAAACGGAATCCACCACACTAATATAATTATAAACACGAAAAATGCAGGACCATCGCTCAACTTCATTAGCAGCCAAAGCAGATGCGTAAGACACAATATTATAAACCATATCCACACAAGAACAGCTTTAAGTTTATCTATTTTCATACGGGTTTTGTAATTCATATTCCTTCATCATCTGCTTTCTTATTGACAATTAATTTTTCTTTCCTATTATAATACTTATTTTAATAATTGTCAATGTCGTACAGAAAAGACTTGGATATTTTCAAACAACAACGCTCTTAACAATACTTATCTGATCATCTGTCATATCAACACGAACCTTTTCGCCTTTGCGTATATCAGAGCTTACTATCATCTGTGCAAGCTTGTTTTCAATAAGCTCCGTAACACGTCTTTTTATAGGACGAGCGCCGTACTTTTCAGTCTCTTTAACCTTTGCAACGGCTTCAATCACTTTCGGCGAATAGCTGAGTTCAATTCCAAGACTCATAGCACGTTTTTTCAGATTGTCGAGTGCAATTCTGCTGATTTGCAGCAAATCCTCTTTTTCAAGAGACCGAAATACAACCATTTCATCTATCCTGTTTATAAATTCCGGAGTAAAATGCCTCCTGACAACCGACAAAACACGTTCTTCAACAGCTTTGTCACCGCTTTCAGAAAATCCAAGCGACGCCCTGTTTGCAATCGAATCAGCGCCGACATTGGTCGTCATTATGATTATACAGTTTCTGAAGCTGACTCTTCTCATAGAAGAATCAGTTAAAATGCCGTCGTCAAGGATCTGTAGGAGAATGTTCAGAACCTCGATATCGGCTTTCTCTATCTCGTCAAAAAGAATAAGCGAATACGGGTTTCTTCTTACTCTTTCACAAAGATTACTTCCGCTGTCATCATAGCCGGTATATCCGGGAGGCGCTCCGATAAGCTTTGAAACTGAATGCTTCTCCATATATTCTGACATATCAATGCGGATAAGATTACTTTCAGAATTGAAAAGACATTCCGCAAGAGCCTTTGCAAGCTCTGTTTTTCCAACGCCTGTAGGTCCTGCAAACATAAAAGAAGCCGTTGGTCTGCTTGTGTCTTTAAGACCAGATTTGGCACGACATATTGCGTTTACGACCTTGCTTACGGCATATTGATGACCTATTACTCGTTCTGAAAGGCGGCTTTCAAGTAAACTAAGCTGCTTTGCCTCCTCAACTGTGATCTTATTAAGAGGAATACCCGTTCTCAGCGAAATAACTGAAATTATGTCATCTTCTGAAACCTCTGCTCTCTCCTTTCCGTTTATGACCTTTCCGATAGAATTTAACTTTAAATTTGTTCCGGATAATTTGATATAATCGGAATCCTTCGTGCAGATACCGGAATTATGACGTATTTTTGCACAAGCGCAAGCCTCATCAAGAATATCTATGGCTTTATCCGGCAAAAAACGGTCGGAGATATAACGCATGGACATATCCACAGCAAGTTCTGCAATTTCACTGCTTATTTCGACATCGTGAAAAGATTCATAGTTGCTTTTAAGTCCCTTGATTATCTGAATACAGCTTTTTTTATCAGGCTCGCTTATCTGGACAGGCTGAAATCTGCGTTCAAGAGCAGCGTCTTTTTCGATCGTTTTTTTATACTCGTCAAACGTAGTTGCGCCGATTATCTGAAGTTCACCTCTTGCAAGACGTGGTTTCATTATATTGGCAGCGTCTATAGCTCCCTCAGCAGCTCCTGCACCGACTATTGTGTGTATCTCGTCGATAAAGAGGATGATATTTCCGGCATTTACCGCCTCTTCAATGCACGATTTTACACGCTCTTCAAAATCTCCACGGTATTTTGCTCCTGATAAAAGAGCTGTAAAATCGAGAGCGAAAATAAATCTGTTTTTCAGCGAATCAGGAACAAGATTGCGTACAAAAAGTTCGGCAACACCCTCGACTATTGCTGTTTTGCCAACTCCTGCTTCACCTATAAGACATGGATTATTTTTCGTTCGTCTCGCAAGAACCTGCATAACACGCTCGATCTCACGGTTTCTTCCGATAAGCGGATCGTTCTTTTTAATTATAGCAATATCGGTTATGTTTTTGCCGTATCGGAACAAGTTTGGCAGATGCGAGATCTTGGGTTTTATTGAATCATAAAGTTCGGACTGAAGCGAAGATGAATCTATAATATTAAGTCCGTCGCAAATACCGGCGAGGTTTCCTCCTACTTTTTTTATTATAGTACAGGCACTGCATGAGGACTCTTTTATCATGGCAGCAAGAATATGCTCCGGAGCAGCTTGTTTCTTTCTTTCACTAAGAGCAATGGAATAAGATATTTCAAGAATTCGCCGTGCTGCCGTTGTAAAATAACGCTGATTAAGTATGGAAGGCGATCCTTGCCCCACAAGATTGATTATTTCAAGCCTGAGTTCATCGTATGCCGCACCGTTTTCGATAAGAATATCAGCAGCCTTTGAAGAACCCTCACAAGCCATAGAAAGCAGAATATGTTCGCTTCCTATATAAGTATGCCCCAGTTCGGATGCTGCCGTTACGGCTCCGTCAATTATCCTTACCGCCTTTTTGGTAAACTTATCTGTATTTATCATTTTGTTCTCCTCCGTTATTTATGGTGAGTTTATCTTTAAAATGTTCCTTACATATTATGCCACTAAATCCATGCGATAACGGTCGAAAACAATAAGGCGAAAAATTTTTGTAACACTTTTTTTGCTATAGCATACTATGTAATATGAAACGCAGACAAAAGCGTTTCAAATACATCTTTTTTAAGGAGTGTTCTTTTATGTGTAATTCAAATTTTGGTGGAAATAACTGCTGGTGCATCATTCTCGTTGTTCTTCTTTTCATTATCCTCTTCTCCGGCTGCGGCTGTGGATGCGGAAACAACGATAACGACTGTGGCTGCGGCTGCGGCAACAACGGCTGTGGATGCTAATCTGAGCTAAGCCAAAAAATGGACTCTGTACCTTCGGGTACAGAGTCCTTATTTTATTTAGAAAAAGAAACAACCTTATTTCTTCTGTTTGTAAGAGTGGGTTCACATTCGCTCGTTACAGATTCAGCCGTTACAGTAACCTTGGCAATGCTTCCGTCAGAAGGAACGGAATACATAGTTTTCATCAGAATATTTTCAAGAATTCCTCTTAAACCCCTTGCACCTGTTTTCTGAGCGAGAGCCTTGCGGGCGATTTCAATAAGAGCATCGTCCTCGATCTCAAGCTCGATATCGTCATACTCAAACAGCTTTCTGTACTGTTTAAGCAGAGCATTTCTCGGTTCTGTAAGAATACTTACAAGCGACTCTTCATCAAGCTCTTCAAGAACAGTTATAACCGGAAGTCTGCCGACAAACTCCGGAACCATACCGAATTTAACAAGATCCTTGGGGATAACTTTTTTAAATATGTTATCCTTTTCCTCCTGCTTCGACTTTATCTCGCCGCCAAATCCGATAGGAGCTTTTCCGATACGTCTCTGGATCTGTCTTTCCAGACCATCAAAAGCTCCGCCGCAAATAAAGAGAATATTTTTAGTGTTTATCTGAATAACTTCCTGATTCGGATGCTTTCTTCCGCCTTGTGGAGGAACATTGGAAACAGTTCCCTCAATAATTTTAAGCAAAGCCTGCTGAACTCCCTCGCCGCTTACATCACGGGTAAGAGATGTATTTTCGGACTTTCTTGCAATTTTGTCGATCTCATCAATATATATGATTCCACGTTCCGCAGCCTTTATATCGTAATCTGCTGCCTGAATAAGTCTGAGAAGAACGTTCTCAACATCATCTCCGACATATCCGGCTTCTGTAATAGTGGTAGCATCCGCAATTGCAAAAGGAACGTTAAGAAGCTTTGCTAAAGTCTGTGCAAGGAATGTTTTACCAACACCTGTCGGTCCAAGAAGAAGCACATTGCTTTTCTGAATCTCAACATCGTCAATATTTTTCTTACCCTGTTCTTTCTCCTGCGCTTCCTGTTCTTCCTGGCTGAGAATACGCTTATAATGATTGTAAACCGCAACAGAAAGAGCAATTTTAGCGTCATCCTGTCCTATAACATATTCATCAAGAAAAGTTTTTATCTCCATCGGCTTAAGAAGCTTCATTGATGAAAGCGGCTGCAATTCCTGACGTTTTCCGGCTTTTTTCTGAGCCTTGGAATAGCCCGGACCGAAAAGCATTTCATAGCAGTAGCATACGCATTCATCGCATATATTAGACGTTCCGGCAGAAAACATACTATGAACCTTATTTTCACCCTTGCCGCAAAAGCTACATGACTTAAATGTTTCAGCCATTTACATAACCTACCTTTTTTCGATAACCTTATCAATCAGACCGTATGCAAGAGCCTCCTGAGCCGTCATATAATTATCACGCTCAGTATCTGCCTGAACCTGTTCAAGTGGCTTTCCTGTATTAGCGGCAAGCATTTCGTTCATTTTCTGACGAGTTCTTACAAGGTGATCGGAATGAATCTTTATATCGGTACACTGTCCTGAAAGACCGCCTGAGATCAGCGGCTGATGAATCATAATTTCGCTGTTCGGAAGAGCAAGACGCTTACCCTTTGCTCCGGCTGCGAGAAGGAACGCTCCCATGGAAGCAGCCATACCGATACAAATTGTCGAAACATCACACTTGATATACTGCATCGTATCATAAATCGCCATACCGGAAGTGATAGATCCGCCGGGACTGTTGATATAAAGCGAAATATCCTTTTCTGTATCCTGACTTTCGAGATAAAGAAGCTGAGCAACAACAAGACTTGCCGTTGCATCGTTTACCTGATCCGAAAGCATAATGATTCTGTCGTTAAGAAGACGGGAAAAAATATCATACGATCTTTCTCCTCTGCTTGTCTGCTCTACAACGTAAGGTACTAAACTGCTCATAAATTCATCGCCCTTTCTTAAAATACTTGTCCCACAAATAAAGCTGTGGGACAAATAATATTACATTATATTATGTTTAATAATGTCGAAAAACTAATTATTCAGCGTTTGAAGCCTCTTCTGCTGCAACAGAATTGTCGACAACAGCATTTTCCTTAACGAGTTCAACAGCCTTCTGAACCTTGAGATCAGTTGTGTATTCACCAACAGGGATAAATCTCTTAACCATTTCAACATCCATATTGTTTGCAGCAGCGATCTCAGCAAGACCTGCGTTGATCTCTTCCTCAGAAACCTCGATATTTTCGAGTTCTGCAATCTTTTCAAGAGCAAGTCTGAGCTTAACTTCGCTTTCAGCTCTTTCTCTGTAAGTATCTCTGAATGAATCAGCATCCATACCAGTATACTGGAAGTAAAGATTCATGTCCATACCCTGCTGACGGAGCTGCTGGTCAAAGCTGCGCATAAGAGCGTCTATTCTCTGCTCAAACATACAATTCGGGATAGGAGAATCAACCTTTTCGATAAGTGCATTCATGATAGAATTCTCGAAAGATGTCTCTGCCTGATTAACAGCAGATTCTTCAAGCTTTTCTCTGATATCCTTTCTGTATTCCTCAACAGAATCAAATTCAGTAGCGTCCTTAACAAGATCATCGTTGATTTCAGGAAGCTCTTCGTAGCTGATAGCCTTGAGCTTTGTCTTGAAAGTAGCTTCCTTTCCGGCATAATCAGTCATCTGATAATCTTCTGGGAAAGTTACAACAACATCAAATTCATCGCCGATATTGTGACCAACGA
Source organism: uncultured Ruminococcus sp. (assembly GCA_905199285.1). Taxonomy (GTDB): domain Bacteria; phylum Bacillota; class Clostridia; order Oscillospirales; family Ruminococcaceae; genus Ruminococcus. The sequence goes on along the minus strand of CAJKFZ010000079.1, from coordinate 776 downwards.
TCTGATCCTCAAATCCCGGTATAAACTGACCGCTGCCGAGACGAAGCGGATGATCCTCGCCCTTGCCGCCTTCAAAAGCTTCGTCGCCGAAGAAGCCTTCAAAATCAATGATAACTTCGTCGTCGAGCTGAGCAGCTCTGTCATCAACAGAAACGATACGAGCATTCTTCTTTCTGATCATTTCGATCTGCTTGTCTATGTCTTCTTCTGTGATTTCCTGAACCTTCTTAGCAGCCTTGATTCCCTTATAATCAGCGATCTCGATCTCAGGCTTTGTGATGCAGATAGCCTTGAATTCAACGCCCTCATTCTTATCGAGAGTTGTAACCTCGACATTAGGTCTGTCAACGAGAACAAGACCTGTTTCTCTTACAGCAGCGTCGATCTCCGGTCCGATAAGAGCGTTTACAGCTCCCTCATAGAAAGCGCCCTCGCCGAATTCCTTTTCAGCAAGCTTTCTGGAAACCTTGCCCTTTCTGAATCCCTTGATCTGGATGTTTTTCTTCTGGCGCTGATACTCCTGTTCAACAGCAGCCTCAAATGTTTCAGCGTCGATTGTGAGAACTAACTCTGTAGTATTTACGTCTGTTTTAGTTGATGATTTTAAACTCATGATTTATATATCCTCCATCAGATTATTTATGTAGCATACTTGGTATATTATACCACATTTCATTTTATTTTTCTACTAAAAATCAATACTTCTGCACTTTTAACAAATCAAACAACTTTTTCTGGAATGAATTGTAAATAATCACCAGCAATAAGATGAAAAT
>CAJKFZ010000078.1 GCA_905199285.1 uncultured Ruminococcus sp. | reverse complement strand
AAAACATATAGAAATACACACAATACATTATATCACACATTCCAGTAATTTGCTATACATTTTTTAGATTTTTCTAAAATTTCATTCTTTTTATCAAATTCGCCCAAAATAATCCACTGAATACGTTGATTTTTCCTAAACCACGTCAATTGTCTCTTGGCGTAACGGCGTGTTTCCTGTTTTATTTTGTCGATACACGCCTCAACCGACATCTGGTTTTCAAAAAAAGGAATGAACTCTTTGAAGCCGATTGCGTTTGCTGCGGTTTTCATCGAACCTTGTCGCCAAAGCTCCTCTGCTTCTTCAAGCAGTCCGTTTTTCATCATTTCATCAACTCTGAGATCAATTCTGTCATATAAGTTCTGACGGTTTTCAAAATTCAGCCCAATAATAAGCGAATCGTAAGGACTTTCTACAAGACGGCTTTCTTTTTTTAGTTCACTGACTTTACGCCCTGTAACGTAGATCACCTCAAGCGCACGGACAACTCTTACAAGATTATTCGGATGTATAGTTTCCGCAGCTTCGGGATCGACTTCCAAAAGTCTCGCATGCAAAGCTTCATTACCCACTTTTCCGGCAAAATCATAAAGCTCTTTCCGATATTTTTCATCGCTTCCGCCGTCGGAAAACTTCACATTTTCAAGCAGTGAATAAATATAGAGTCCTGTACCGCCGACTATGATCGGGAGCTTGCCACGGCTTAAAACTTCAGCTATTTTTTCCTTTGCAAGCCGCACATAATCTGCGGCGCTGAAGCTTATATCTCTATCAAGAAAATCAATAAGATGATGAGGAATCCCCTGCATTTCCTCCTTCGTAGGCTTAGCGGAAGCTATATCCATTCCCTTATAGATCTGCATAGAATCGGCAGAAATCACTTCTCCGTCGTATATTTTGGCAAGCTGTACCCCAAGCCATGTCTTTCCGGAAGCCGTAGGTCCTGCAACTGCAAGAACACGTGGTTTACTTTGATTCAGCATCTTCACTCTCCTTTTGCAGCTCACGCTTCATCTTCTTATTATGAATAAAACACGCAGTAAATGCAATCGCTGCGCAGATAATAAATCCGAGTATCATAACGATCGCCAGCAAAATATACGAACCCTTTACAAACTCAAAAATTCCGACTGAATGCTTAGCCAAAAACAATGTAAGATTCATAAAATCCTCCTCTTTACGTTCATGAACGCCCGAACTGATGCTCTATGTTGGATTTGGTCATCGTAAACATAACAGGTCTGCCATGAGGACAATGACGAATTCTCTCATCGCTGTAAACCTGCTCTGCAAGCGCCTGAAGCTCCGCTGCGGAATTCTTATCGTTTCCTCTTATTGCCGATTTACAGGCGACTGTATGTAGCATATCGTCCAGTGTATGAGACTGCGGATCATGTCGGTTAAGTCTGAGATTTTCGGCTATCTCAGAAATTATCTCCTCAATATCAAGCTCCATAATAAAAGTCGGCACAGCAGTCGCTTTAACGCATGGACGCTCCGAAAAGTCAAAAACGAAACCCATATCCGCAAGAAGCTCGGTATTGGCTTCAAGAGCGCTGAACTCATCGCCTGTCAAAAGAACTTTTATCCCATTCATGAGCATCTGACTGTATTGACGGCAGTTACGGCTTTTCAGACGTTCAAAGATAATACGCTCATGTGCGGCGTGTTTGTCTATCATAACCATATTTTTGTCCTCTGTTTCGGCAATTATGTAAACTCCGAACGCTTCGCCGATAACTTTGATTTTTGGTTTTTCTGTCCACTCCGATTGTTTTTTCACCGCCTCCTGCTGTTTAGGTTCGGGCTTGATCTCCTCAAAGGATTTCGTACTTAAATACTGAAAGCCCTCAACGTTTTCCGGCTCAGGTTTAGGTTTAATCTCGACATCAGGCTTTCTTTCCGCATTCTGTTCATAAGCAGTCTCAGGCAGTTCATTTTTATCTGTATACTGAGTTGCTTCCGGTTTCTCATCAGAAACTTCATTAGTAGCAGATTTGATCTGCTCCGGCACTGACGATACTTTATTTTCATCAGCGAAAAGCTTTTTTTCAGTCTGCTCGATTTCCGAAACAGGAGTAAACAGGAACTCCTGCTGCTGCATTTCCTCCGGTTCAATTACCTGCTGCCGCCAATCCTGTCTTGGTTTCAGCTCAAATTCGTAAATAAGACCGTCGTTCATCAAAGCGTTCTTAACGGCGAAAAAAATTGCGTCAGAAACTGTTTTTTCATCGGTAAACCGCACTTCTGCTTTCGTCGGATGTATATTGACATCCATTGAAGCCGGCGGAAGCTCTATCATCATAACGCAGGCGGGAAACTTTCCGGTCATTATCATATTTTCATAGGCATTTTCAAGAGCTGCGGAACAAAGCTTTGAACGAACGTATCTGCCGTTTACAAAAAAATTCTGGAACGATCTGTTATTTTTTGAATAAAGCGGCTTGACTGTAAAACCGGTCACTCGTATCCCGCTGTACTCATATTCAACATTTATCAGATCTCTGGCAAAATCACGTCCATAAACAGCATAAACCGCTGAAAACAGCTCTTCGTCACCGCTTGAATTAAACTCTACACGGTTGTCCCTGATGAATTTGAAAGCAATATCAGGATGTGACATCGTTATTTTCTGGAGTATCTGGCTTACCGCATTTGATTCCGTTATATCCTTTTTCAGAAATTTACGTCTCGCCGGAACATTATAAAAAAGTTCACGGATTATAATTGTCGTTCCATCAGGACATCCTCCCTTATCGTGAAACGATTCGACGCTTCCCTCGATGTTGTAAAGAGTGCCGTAAGTTTCATCCTTCTGCTTGGTCATCACTTCAACACGTGAAACGGCTGCAACCGAAGCAAGCGCTTCACCTCTGAACCCAAGAGTTAGAATATTGTCAAGATCCTCTTTCGAGCTTATCTTGCTTGTTGCATGACGAAGAAACGCCTTCGGAACATCGTCAAATGACATTCCGCAGCCGTCATCGGTAACTCGCATATAAGTAGTTCCGCCATTCTTGATTTCAACAGTAATATGCCTTGCTCCGGAATCTATCGAATTTTCCACAAGTTCCTTTATAACGGAACAAGGGCGTTCGATAACCTCTCCGGCGGCTATAAGCTCGGATATTTCCTGACTTAAAAGATTTATTGACGGCATATGTTTCTCCTTTCTTATGCTGAGGATTCTTATTTACGCATATAACGCTCAGATTCCCAGTATAGTAAAAATCCCATGCTCATCCAGAGCTTCTTTAACCCAGAATGACGCTTCTTTAACGGCTTCGAGAGCTGACAATTTCGCCTCGGAGCATATTTTCCCCCACATTTCTGAATTTATCTCAGAATCAGCATAAGGCGAATAATCAGGAACAGCACAGGAAATCACTCTTTTAAGACCTGAGCTGCTGAAGTCTTCATCATAAATATAAATCGAATCATAGCTCCAAAATGTACCGTTCCACTTGCCTTTAAAGAATTCATGACAATCCGTTCCGTGAAGCTCGTTGATTTTATAAAAATATTTCATTATTATTCCTCTTAAATTTATACTATATTTCATCAGACCATCTTTTCAGCCTTTCAATAAATCCGGCATGATTTGCAGTCTGCTCAGGAAAGCCTTTTCCGGTCACTTTGCTCACGGTAACGATCTTGAATCTGTATTTTTTCCCGTCGGCAATTCCTCTGATATCCACAGTATATGCATTCAAAATAGCTGTTTTCTTTAGCTTGAGCTTCTTTATGCCCAGCACAGGAAGCTGAAAATACTCAGCGTCATTTATCGTTCCAAATACGGGTATCTGCACAAGAATAAGAAAATTATCGTCAGTGACCGCCGCATAGCCTGATATTACATCGCTCGGACGGCTGAAAAAACCTGTCATGTTTCTTATACTTGCATAAATCGGATATTTATATTGTTTGCCAAAACGGTCAAGAGCCTCAGTCATATTTTCCGAATTAAATTTTACCATGGTTTCACCCCATATCTCATCGTATCAAGTCTGCCATATCTTTCAGCAGGTCACGGCATTCTGCGTCGGTAAGCTCGTCTATATTGGTTTTTTCGAGCATTTCAAGTGCGCTTTCACGGTTTATCGCTCCAAAACTTATCTGCTCTGTTTCCGCCTGTTCTGCTGCCAACAGACTGTTCTTATGGCTATTTTCCATTTCCTCGAGAATCTCCCTCGCTCTGCTTATAACCTTAGCAGGAAGTCCGGCAAGCTTCGCAACGTCAACGCCGTAACTTTCGTCAACTCCTCCACGAACGATTTTCCGCAGAAAACGAATAGTTCCGCCATGCTTATTCACAGCAATACTGTAATTTTTTACGCCTTCGAGTTCATTTTCAAGCCCGATAAGCTCGTGATAATGCGTTGCAAAAAGAGTCTTACAGCCAAGCTTTTTTGAACTGCATATATGCTCGGCAACAGCCTTTGCAATGCTCACTCCGTCAAATGTAGAAGTACCTCTGCCTACCTCGTCGAGTATGACAAGACTATCGTGAGTGGCATTTTTCAGAATATCCGCAACTTCGCTCATCTCAACCATGAATGTACTTTGTCCGGCAGTGAGATCGTCGGAAGCTCCGACACGGGTGAAAATTTTATCGACTACGGAAATTTTCGCAGAATCCGCCGGAACGAAGCTTCCTATCTGAGCCATGAGAACGATAAGTGCAGTCTGACGCATATATGTAGATTTACCGGACATATTCGGCCCTGTAATAACCGACATTCTGTTTGATTTATTGTCGATATAGACGTCGTTCGGCACAAACATTTCTCCGTCAAGCATGAGCTCGACAACAGGATGACGTCCGCCCTTGATATCGACAGCTCCGTCGAGGGAAATATCAGGCTTAACATACTGATTTTTCAGTGCAGTATCAGCAAAAGCGCAGAGTACATCGACAGAAGCAACAGAAGAAGCCGTCTTCTGAACCATTTCAAGCTTGGTCGCAAGGAAATCCCTGACTTCGGCAAAAATATCGGCTTCAAGTGAAAGAGCCTTATCTTTAGCGCCGAGAATAGCGTTTTCGGCATTTTTCAGCTCCTCTGTTATGTAGCGTTCAGCATTTGCAAGAGTCTGCTTGCGGATATAACCTTCCGGAACGAGTTCCTGATAAGAACGTGTTACTTCAATGTAATAGCCGAACACCCGGTTAAATCCGATTTTAAGCGTTTTAATGCCTGTGGCTTCACGTTCACGGCGTTCAATATCCTCGATCATTTCCTTTCCGTGGTTCATTATATGGCGCAGGGAATCAAGTTCTTCATTGAAGCCGTCTTTGATAACTCCGCCGTCCTTGACTGCAATCGGAGGATCATCCACAACAGCATTTTCCACAAGCCGAACCATTTCTTCAAGAGTCGAAATATCGTTGTTATACTTGGAAAGCAGCTTATTGTCACTGAATTTTTCAAGCTCCTTTTTAAGAGAAGGAAGCTGTATCGCTGTAGCAGAAAGCGCTTTCAGATCACGGGGATTCGCCTTTTTGTACATAACTTTTGTCATAAGACGCTCAAGATCGTAGACCTGCTCCAAAAGAATTTGTATATCTGAAAGAATCACGCTTTTTCTGGTTAAAGCTTCAACTGCGTCAAGACGTTCAATGATTCTCGCCGGACTTTTCAGCGGCTGTTCTATCCAGTTTTTAAGCATACGACGTCCCATAGAGGTTTTCGTTGAATCAAGAACCCAGAGCAGCGAACCCTTTCGGTCTTTTGAACGAAGAGTTTCGGTAAGTTCAAGATTTCGTCTTGCATTCAGATCAAGTCCCATATAGGCATCGCTGTTAAGAATTTCTATTGATGTAAAACGTGAAACTGAGATTTTCTGCGTATCGTCTATATAGTCGAAAAGACCGCATACTGCACAGCAGTCCGCACCGTTCTCGCTTATGCCAAGCTCGGAGAACGATTTTGCTTTAAAAAGACCAAGTACAACGCTTCGTCTTTTTTCCGGAGAAAAGCATACGCTGTCACGAAGAGTTACGGGACACTTCATGCGAAGTTTCACAAAATCAGTAACATTTTTCAGCGAAAGAAAATTTTCAGAAAATATTATCTCCGCCGGCTGACAGCGTGAAAGCTCGTTAATAACGCCGGATTCAAGGTCTTTCCCCTCAAAAAAGCTGAGAAAAGCCTCGCCGGTGGAAATATCAGCAGAAGCAACTCCGCAGGTCTGCTCAGCCTGATCGTAGAAAATACTGCAAACGTAGTTATTTTTTCCTTCATCAAGCATACTGCTTTCGATCAGCGTTCCCGGGGTGACAACTCTTATAACGTCACGAACTACTATCCCTTTTGATTCAGACGGATCGGTAAGCTGTTCGCAAACAGCAACCTTGAACCCCCTGTCAATAAGCTCCTTTATATAGGTATCCGCCGCATGATAGGGAACGCCGCACATCGGCGCACGTTCTTCAAGACCACAGTCTCTGCCCGTTAAAGTAAGCTCCAGAGTCTTTGAAACGACTATTGCGTCATCGAAAAACATCTCGTAAAAATCGCCGAGACGAAAAAATAAAACGCAGTCTTTGTACTTATCCTTGATCTCCAAATATTGCTGCATCATAGGAGAAATTATGCTTCTGTCTATTTCCATTTGGTTGCTCCTTTTGTGAATTTTTTACATATTGCTGCCTATCAGCCGCATCCGCCGCAGGTAGAACAGCTTCCTGTACATCCTGTAGAAGGCTGGCAGGTATCGGGATCTTCACCGTTTGCACAGAGTGAAATTATCTGATTCACGTTGTTGATAAGTCCTTCAAGAGCCTGCTGTGCCGCATTGAAAACGAGCATATTTTTATTGCTCATTATCTTCTGATAAACAGCTTTAAGTTCTTCGTCGATTTTCTGGAGCTTATCACCGTCTTTATTTTCCTCGCACATAGCCTTGTTGAGGTCGTCACGAAGCTGTGAAAAACGCTCTATATCTGCTTGAAGCTCACTATCATTATCGTTCACCTGTTTTGCGAGATTGTAGGCTATATAGCGGTCATCCTGCTGAATTGCCTTTCCCAGTTCTCTTGTTAATTCAATTACATCCATGATTGATTCTCCTTAATTAATTATTTATATAGACGAACAATTGTAAATTGTCCATTCTTTTATTGATTTACATTTTGAATATTTTCCTCTGTAAGCTTAATAAATTCCAGTTCAAGCGGTTCTGTGCCGCCTGTGAATTCTCTGTCCATTTCGTTATATTCGGTAACGTCAACAGGTTCTGCCGCACCACTGTGCCAATCGGGACGAATATAATAAACGAATCCCGAATTGCTCGTGTCGGCTTCATACGGATATTCTATAAAATTTGTTCCGTTATTCTCCTCGGCATCTAAGTTTCTTACCTTTACATCTTCAAGATCAAGAGCTTCTACAAATCCCAAAAACTCATACGAATCCGTTGAATGATCGTATTTGTACATACCATATGGCCAGAAGCGTCCGGAAAGACCTTGATTATGAGAATCTTTAACCTTTATTGCGCCGTTTTCATAAAAAGTAAATGCCGGATATGCGCTGAACTGCAATACAAGATTTCCTTCAGCGTCATGATCGTATATTATCCCTATCTGCCCTGCCGTATAATAATTGATCAGCTTGAATATAAGTTCGTCGCTGCCATCGTTGTCAATATCGTAAATCAGAAAATCATTTTCTTCAATATCCCAATCCCCTGATATTTCCTCACTCTCTGAAAATAACGGCAGCTTGCGGTTATAATATATAGTCTCCAGAACCTCACGATAAGTTTGTTTTCCATAAACATTTTCCGAAGCTTCTTCCGTCTGCGGCTGAGTTACAGCTTCTGTAAGAATTTCTGTTGAAGTTTCAATGGGTTCAGTTGGTGAAATTGTGGATTCAGTCGTTTCCGCCTGCGATGTTGTTACGGTTATCATTTCAGCTTCGCTTTTTTCTTCTTCCACAGAGGAACAGCCTGTGAGCATAAAAGCTGCTCCTGCCATTAATAATATCTTTTTCAATTTATTATCTCCATCCAGTCAATTTATGTGCTTTTATTTTCATAATATGTCTTTACCAGATTGCCGTCTGTATCAAGCTCCGCAATATAGGAGTAATACGGTCCGGACGAAATTTCCACAAAAATATGTTCATTTTCATATTGAAGCCTATCTATCATATAATAATAATCAGGCACTAATAATTCCCTTGCGCTGAAAATCTTCTTGCTTATGCCGTTTGCAATTATAAAAAGATCACCATCTCTCTCATGCTCACCGTAAGGTGTATACACTATATCATTCCCGATGAAATCGTAATTAAGCACTTTTTCATAAACTATTTCTACAGAACAATCAGAAAGTTTCATCCGCCAAAGATCATAATCGTCTATGTAATACATATACCCATTATGAATCCGCCCAACTCCACCTTGCGGAATCTCGGTATTTACTCCTGTTTCGATATCGTATATGCCTAATTTATGATATTTCTTTGCATCATAGTAAATTTTATTGTCATAAACCAGAAAATCAAGAGTATAATCGGCTTCATCAAGAGTTAAAACGGACTCCTGATTTTCACCGTTATAGTCCACTCTGCAAATTTCAGCTGTTTTATCATCCGAAACAACATAGTAAATGTAATCGCTGGTAAAATAACTTTTGTGTATGTACGACTGTGGATAAGCGAAAATATCAGATACGAAGTTATTTTCGCATTTGCATAAACTTACACCGTCAATACTCCATTTTGTTCCGTAAAAAGTATCTCCGCTGTTATAGTACCATATACAATCCTCGCCGTTTTCAATAGGAACAGGATTTCCGTCACCGTTATCGAAGCTCAGAACAAAATTTGCGCTATCTTTTCCTCCAACATATGAATAGTAATAATAACCAGAATCGGAAAAGAAAACAGGTTTTCTCTTGTTTAAATCATCAAAGTTGTCTTTTCCCAAATCGATTATATAAAGGAAATGCTTCTCGGCAGGATGATTTCGATCGGCATAAACGTACAGCTCATTTTCGGAAACAAATTTCATGGAGAAGTTCACATAGTCGTTTTCGCTTGAAAAAGTGTATTCTTCAAGCAAGTCTCCGGTTTCAATTGAAATCAGAGAAACGATGTAGACATTCTCCAAGCTGCCTGACCTGTCAACAAAAATATTTGCAGAAAATTTTCCGTCCGGAGAAAAAGCGTCACAAACCGTATATCTCCGCCCCTTAAAAAGGGAATCAGGAATATCCTCAAGCTCATATGTATTCAGATTCAGCCTTGAATAGCCGTAAAAGTCGGAGATACGTGCCCTCGACAGAATCAGATAATCCCCCGAAACACACTTCTGATAATATCCGATATGTCCTTCGGCAGGCTCAATGCGAAAATCTTCTCCTGTTGCCAGATTATAAACTCCGCAGCCTAAATTAGCGTCCTCCTGATGAATCGTATAGCTGAAACGGCTGTTATCAATAATACTATCAATTGTTACATACACCGTTTCGCTTTCCACAGGAAGGTCGATCAATCCATTAATCTCATTCGATTCAGATAAAAGAGTAATATTGCCGTTTTCACAGATAAGCGTTCCGAAATCAGGAACTTCAAATTCGCTTTTGCTCAAATTTTCTTCATCGTATTGAGAGTATGCGCTGTTTTCAGGCAGACTCAAATCAAGCTCTTGAATATGGTTGTTCGTCACAGCCAGCGGAGCTTCATTCGTCAAAGCTTCCGTTGTGAGTTCCTCGATCGAGCTTTCTGTTGTGACAGAAGTTGTTTCAGATTGAATTTCCGGCGGAATATCAGAAGATTTCTCACTTTTATTATTGGAAGAACATCCTGCCAGCAATAATGCTGCGAGGAATACAGCCGTTATTTTTTTCATGTCATCACCTTTTTTTGTTCTGTGTTTTATATCTTTTTACCTATAACTGCCCAGTTCATGGATTCAATAATTTCAACGTCAACAAATTGTCCAATAAGCGAGGAATCGCCTTCAAATTCCACAATTATGTATTCATTGCTCTTTCCCGAAACGAAACCCTTTCTTTTTTTCGAGATACCGTCTACCAGCACACGCATTTTTTTGCCAATAAATCGCTGATAGCGTTCTGAGGAGATCTCTCGCTGAACCTCCAGCAGTTTTCTCATACGCTCGCTCTTAATCTCATCGGAAATTTTGTCTGGCATTTCAGCAGCCTTAGTTCCGCTTCGTTTCGAGTAAATAAAGGAGTAGATATTGTCGTACTTAACATACCTTATAAGGTCGAGAGTAGCCTCAAATTCCTCGTCGCTCTCATCAGGGAACCCGACGATAAGATCGGTCGTGAGAGAAAAATCACTGTCACGGGTTCTGATATAGTCAACTATTCTGAGATATTTTTCCGCAGTATAACGTCTGTTCATTCTTTCAAGAACACTGTCGCTTCCGCTCTGAACAGGCAGATGAAGCGATTTTGCAACCTTACTGCAATCAAAAATCGTGTCGATAAGCTCTATCGAAGCGTCTTTCGGATGAGATGACATGAATCGGATTATGAAGTCTCCGTCGATCTTATCAAGTTCACGCAGGAGCTTCGGGAAAGAAATTCCGCCGCCGAGGTCATTTCCGTAAGAGTTAACATTTTGTCCGAGAAGCATAATTTCCTTATAACCGTCATGCACCAATTGTGTCACTTCACTGATAATATCCTCAACCGAACGGCTTCGCTCACGTCCACGAACATACGGAACGATGCAGTATGTGCAGAAATTATTGCATCCGAACATTATCGGAACAGATGCCTTGAACTTGCTTTCACGAACCTGTTCAAACGTTTCTGAAAAGTCATCATATTCAGCTATATCGGCGGAAAACCTCGTTCCACGAACGCTTTCAAGCAGAAGCTTCGGAAGAGAATTTATCGCCGATGTTCCGAGGACAAAACTAACCTGCGGATACGATTTTTTTATTTTCTCTGCAATATGCTCCTGAGCGCTCATACATCCGGAAACTCCTATGATAAGAGATGGATTGAGTTCCTTGAGCTTTTTCATGCTTCCAATAATTCCAAAAACCCTGTCCTCCGCCGATTCACGTACAGCGCAGGTGTTGAGGATAATGAGGTCGGCTTCGTTTTCGTTCTCAGTGAAGCTATAACCGATTTGTTTAAGCAAACCCTTTATCTTTTCTCCGTCAGAAACGTTAAGCTGACAGCCAAAGCTCCTGACATAAGCTTTTTTTGAGCTGCCGGAAAAAAGTTTATTTAATTCATTTATATAAAATGTATTATCGTTCAAAACAGATACCCCGCTTTTTTCATGCTGCTTCATCAATCAAGCTGTGTTGATACTATCTGAATTTTTCAGATTTAAGACAAATTCAGACATCAAAATAATCAGCAAGACCAGCAAAGCTATATAATCTTGTAATATATTATTATTCGACTGAGGTAAGATAATATCTAATT
>CAJKFZ010000077.1 GCA_905199285.1 uncultured Ruminococcus sp. | reverse complement strand
CGGAATCAAGCTTTTCCTTATCGCAAATTGTCTGTTCCTGAACTTGCCCATTGTTATCAAATCCAATACATTCAACTATCTCTGCTCCGGAAGGATATTTGTAGGAGTCTATCATATCAGGCTTAACTCCGGAATAGAGCGTTCTGCTGTAAAGATTTCCACGGAACTCATTTGTGACGTGTTCAATAGTATATTTATCGTAAGCGATCGGAATGAATCCCAGCTTCTGGATAACGGTTCTGTAAACACAGTATGCCCCATAACTTGTCCATTTAGTATCGTTACGGTAATAAATATAATTTTCATTAAGCATTTTAAGTATATTATATGCGTCGATCTGCCGTATATCAGCTCCGAGACTATTGTAAAACGTATTTATCTGCCTGCTTTCCGGATTTGAAATAAGATGCTTCGGAAGATACTCCTCATAAACTCCGGAAGAAGTCGGAACGGCAACAAAATACATTGCTCCGCTGTATAATGATCGGAATTTTTTTATTTCCTGCGCACTTTTTTCAGAAGAAGGTCTTAACGAGATTTCAGCATTCAGAAGCATCTTTTCATCAACATATACTCCGTTTACAATGCTTTCATTGAACTGTGCCTGAAATGCCGAATTAGCAGCTATCCAGCTATTCCTTGCCGGAAAATTTCTGGTGATCAGAGTATTAAGTGTATCTGAAAATCTGCCGTCAATAAGCGTTTCAAATGAAAGTTCAGTGATATGTTCCGATGAATCCTGTTTATAGGATGAGGAATTGGTTTTATGACCGATAATTGTAAAAACGAGAAAAAACGAAACAAAAGCCAGCATAACTATAGCTGTAACTTTACTCGCAGTATTTTTCATTTCATCATCCTCCTATAATCGCAAAAGAATCATTTCCGAGCTTCCGCTGTAAGATATCATAATGGTACAGATAATCATAAAAGCCATCACAATTGCTGGAGAAACTATCACAACCGCATTACGTATCCATGTTCTTCCGGAACGTATCATCAAATTACGGAAAAGACTTGTTGCTGCATAAACGCTTATCAGCAATATTACGATATATGACTTAATAAAATAGAATGAAAGCGAATCAGCAAAAGCACGGTTTCCGCCGAGCATAACAAGCAGATATTTCAGTGAATATGAAAGATCGCTGCCTGATAAAAAAACAGAAGAAATAACAACCGCTAAAAAAGTGTAAATAATGCCTGTTATATTGAGTATTTTCTCATTACTGAAATGATTTTCAATAGTAACAGCACTGCCTATAATAGCTCCCCATACAACGCCATTTATACTAAAAGTATACCAGAATCCAAAAAGTCCCCATACAGCAATGAAAATCAGCTTCTTAATAATTTTATTATTGAACCTTGATGAAAGAGGTTTGGTAATATACCGTCTGAACCACTGGATTATCTGAATATGCCACCTCGTAGTAAAATAGCGTATTTTCGTACTGAAAAGCGGATAATTGAAACTTTGAGGAAATCTAAAACCAAAGCAGTATCCTATCCCTATTCCCATATCGGAAAAACCTGAAAGAGTAAAATAAAGACAAAGAAGATAAGCCGTTATTCCTATCCATGCAGTAAGAGCGGTCATATTTTCTATATCAATGCCATGAACTGCGGAATAAAGCATATAAAGACTGTCGGCAGCAATTATCTTTTTTGCAAGTCCTTTAACGAAAATAGTAAAGCCGATTCCGATTTCATTAAGTCCGTCACGACGGTTTTCAAGCATTTTTATAAAACTCGAATACCGTAAAACAGGTCCCATGATAAGCCGGGGGAAAAACATAATGTAAAGTCCGAATTTAACTATATTTTTTTCCGCATTCAGCCTTCCGAAGTAAACATCTATAAGCGTTCCGACAGCAGAAAGCGTGAAAAATGAAATTCCAATCGGGAAAAATCTATCCGGAACGTAAATAAGCTCCTTAAAACCTGAGAAGAAATCTGTTCTAAACGTAAATATAGCTGCAATATCAAAAATAACTGCTGAGTAAAAAATAATTCCCGAAACTGATTTGCTCGAGCGTTTTTTCTCAATAAAATTGCAGGCGGCGAAATTGACAGCCGTATATAAAATCATAAACATCAGAAAATAAACGCTTATCATTCCGCAGAAAATCATACTTAAAATCAAAAGCACACCGTTAGGAAATTTCCTTCTGAAAATATAATAAATCATGATCGACAGCGGAAAAAAGCCATAAATAAACAGCAGACTGCTATATACCATTCAATTCCTCCTTGATAAGACGAACCTCCTCAGCAAGCTCTTCTCCGTTCATCATTGTGTTAAGAACCTCGATCAGTGAAGCTGATGACATAAGCGAGGGAAGCCCAAGCTTCATCTGAAGCCTTTCACGAAGAAGTTTACTGTTCTGACCGCCGCTAAGACCGTTTTCAAATAAAGTCATATTTGTTATATCGTGAACACTATCGCTTTCGGAAGCCGTTATTCCGGTTTTTTCAAATGCCTCTATAAGAATATCGGAATCTATTCCCTCAACTCCGAGCTTTCCCTCGGCGGACGGCTTATCCTTACGTTTTTCCTTACCGAAAATATCTGGGATATAGACATTTTTTATACTCCCATCATGAACTGCCCCCTTAATATAGCCTCGTATTTTGCGTCCGGCGCTATCGGAATCAGTAAGGATAATTATTCCGGTCGTTCGGGCGTAATAGCGGATAAGCTCTAATTTTTCTTTATCCTTGAATATCCTGAATCCATTTGTCACGATTATAATTCCGTCCACAACCGAGGAAAGCTTGATTTTATCATATTTTCCCTCAACAATTATTGCCTGATCTATTTTTATCATTTTATCACCGTTTTATTTCGTTGTAAGCATTTTTGCAACCGCCTGTTCCAGAACGATTTTCTCATCGCCGCCTGTTGAATTAAGAAGAACCGCCGTTTCACAAAGTATCGAGATGCATGATCGAAGCCTACTTATGGCGATTCCCGAACCGCTCCTGAACATTTTTTCAATAATAAATCCACGATTAAAATATCCGAAATCACGAATAACATCATTTGCGCTCCGTCCGGACTTTTTTGCAAGCTGAACTCTGTACATATCAAGAAAAGAATTAGTTATACTTGCCAGAACCGAACCACGGTTATCCTTATTTTCCATAAGCTCATCAAGAGCCTCAAACGCCTGTTTTCCGTTGAATGCCGCAACCGAATCTGCAAGCTTGAAAACAGTTACTCCGCTCTGACGATGAACCATATCATCAAGCATTTTTCGTTTTATCTCCGCTCCGTTAGCATAAGAACAGAGTTTATTTACTTCATTTTCAATGGCAAGCGGATCAGAAAGGCAGCGTTCTGCAAGATCCCTCGCATTTTCAATTGAAATAGAACATCCCTTTGCCGAAACCGCAGCTGCAATTTGTTTTAACAGCTCCTGCGGAGTTTTTAAAGAAAATTCAACTACCGAACCATTTTTAGATATAATAGCGGCAATTTTTTTATTTTTATCAGTAATAACACGGCACTTTTTTTTGTAGTCGAATTTAGTTTTTATCTCGAATCCCGTTACATTAAAAATGATAACCGTTTGCGGCGGAACGTTTTTCAGCGTTTCAATGATCTGTTTCGTCGTCTCTTCACGCTGCTCCTCGCAGTTATAATCGTTCACCAACAAGCAGTTATACTCCGACATCATTGGCATCATTTCAGAAATATCACGAAATTCAGATGCGTCAATATTTTTTCCGTTTATGCGGTTAAGAGCGAAATCCTCGTTATCGCCTACAGCAGCCTTGATTATCTGCTTTGTGAGCTTTTCAACTCCGCCGACATCCTCTCCATAGAGATAATAAAGATTCTGAAGCTCTCCCTTTTTAATTAAAGATTTTATCGTTTTAGGATTAGTATTAGGCATTTACAGCCTCCTTATATTATACCCGCCGTTTTCCGACAGTTCGATTTCAAAATTATTCAGCTCATCTGCGCTGTTTTCACCGACATAAATTATATTACTTCCGCTAAACTTTTCTGTTTTGGACGGTATTCTTCCGTAATATACATTAAAAGAATTTTCATGAATAATCCCTGATTTTGACTTTGAGAAAAAAACCTCAGCTCCTCCGTAGTTAACCGACAGTAGGTCGTCATAATATTCAATGTTATAACTGTCTCCGGACAATTCAAAGCCATCCTGCATATACTCTGCCGACTCTGTTTCGAGCAAGCATTCATTTCCGAAAGCTATCCATGAATCAATTCGGAGCATTTCAAGATCGTATGAAAAGGCGGCATACTGCGAAGGAATATTCGTTGTAAGAATCATTTTGTTCACATCTTTGATGCCGTTTTCGGACAGATATTTCCTTACATATTCCGAAGCACGATAATGTCCGCTGATATCTATGACAATAGTTTCACCCTGATATGATACAACAACAGCAGCATTATTTCCCCTGCCGAGAACTGCTATATTAAAGCTGTTGAATCTGATTCTGCTGTACACAGATGAGAAAATACAGATAATTCCGCAGGAAACTGCAAGTCCAGCTGCCGTAGCTTTTCTGTTTCCAAAAATAATCTGAATCAGAATCACAGCAAAAGCCAAACCAAACGCAAGATATATAGCCGTATCGCTTGCACAAGAGAAATAGACCATATCTTCCCTTGAAACTTTATCTGAAATGTAAAGAACTAATCGGATAATCCAGTCAGCAAAACCGAGAACAGGAATGATTCCCCCTGTTATGACAAAAATAAAACCAATGATCAGTGCAGCTGAACAAAGAGGAACTATAATAAGATTCGTGATTGGAGAAATAAGCGATGTTTCACCGAAAAATTTCATGTTCAGAGGCAGAATACAAATCGACGTGCATAGCAAAACCACAAAGCTTCTGCGGAATTTTCCAAATGATGAATCTTTTGGAAATTTTCTCGACATATACGATCCAACAACTCCGATACCGAAAGTGGCGGTAATTGAAAGAAGAAATCCGCTGCTGTAAACTGCATAAGGATTGAAAATACAGATAAAAAGAATGGCTCCTGCAAGAGAATTGAACGTATCGTTCTGCCGTCTGAAAAGCTTTGCGGAACAAAGAAAATTCATCATAATTGCTGCTCTTATGGCTGAAACAGGATAATTCGCCATTGCAATAAACATGATCATAACCGCATTTATCAAACCAAATGAAACGTATTTGTTTACCCTGAGTCTTTTCAGAAATCCCATAACAACCATAGCGATTATTGAAATATGAAGTCCTGAAACTGCAAGGATGTGACCTATGCCACAGCGGTAAAGAGATGTTTTAAGATTATCGCTCATCCCCTGTTTCTCACCAAAAACCATTCCGGCAAGAAAATCTCCGCTGTTATCGCCAAGAGATATTTTGAATTTGGAAATCATTTTCTCACGATAACTCATAAGAGCTTTCCTGAAAATTTTTCGGTTCATTTTCTCAGTCGAAATACTGCTGCAATAACCGGCATTAAGAAAAATTCCATCAGCTTTGTAATAACTCTCACTGTTGAAAAGATATGTACTTTCAGGAACGGAAAATTTGCAATCCTCAAGTCTTACAATATCACCGTAATCAGCATTCAGAACATTTCCGTAATAATTTATTTTTGCCGGCTGAACACCGTTTATTTTTCCTTTAAGAGTATACAGGGCATTATCTCTGGAGTAATATTTTACATCCGTGACTTCACCCTCAAAGCTTCCGTTTTGGTCAGCGTAGACGATTATTCTGTCATAATAAAAATGCGTATACAATTGTCCGATACTGAAAGAAACTGCGAAAAAGAGAGCAATAACGGCAAAATCACGCAGTTTAAAGCCTTTTCTTATGTTTATCAGCGCAAGGAGCATGGTGATGGCAGCAAAAATAAGAACTATTTTTGCATTATGAAAAAATAAAGCGAAAAATAATCCCGCTATATACGCTGCCGCAGCTCCAATCATTTTTCGCTTCATAAATATATATCACTTGAAGAAAAGCGGAAGCTTTTCCAGAAAAATTATATCATCTCTGTCCGCAGCTATATCTTCTGCGAGAACGGCTGCTTTTCCGGCAATTTCACCCTCTGCCGCCGATGTAAGTTTTTCAAGAGCGGCAATGGATTCGCCTGTGCTGATAACGTCATCAACGAGGAGCACTTTTTTGCCTTTAAGCATAGCTGCCTTTTCCTGAGAAAGATAAAGCGTCTGCTCTGCTGCAGTCGTTATCGACTTTACAGTGACCGCAACAGGAGCGGTCATGTAAAGCTTAACGGATTTTCTTGCGACAACATAAGGTTTTCCGCACTGTCTTGCCATTTCGTAAGCAAGAGGAATTCCCTTTGATTCCGCTGTAAGAATAACATCGAAATCCGGACATTTCTTAAGAAGCTCCGAAGCCGAAGCAACCGTCAGTTCAACATCGGAGAACATTATAAATGCGGCGATGTCTATTTTATCATTCAATGGACAAAGCACAAGTTCTCTTTCAAGACCAGCAATTGTCATTTTATATGTTCCTGCCAAGCTTATTCCTCCCGATCATTCAGTTTTGCCGAGAGATTCCGGTCCCCATCCCATTTTAACTCCTGCGAGGAAGTGGAAATGGAGATGCTTTACAGTCTGTCCGGCATCGTCGCCGCAGTTATTTATGATTCTGAAACTTTCAATGCCCTCGTTTTTGGCAATTTTAGCAGCCGCCTCAAAAACCTTGGCAACAAGTCCGGAATTCTCTTCGTTTATCATGTCTGCGCCGCTTATATGCTCTTTCGGAATAATGAGGTAATGAACCGGGGCAATGGGAGCGATATCCTTGAAGCAGTAAACGTATTCGTCCTCATAAACCTTTGCGCTCGGAATTTCACCGTTTACAATTTTACAAAATAAACAATCCATAGCAATTCTCCTTTTTCAGCTTATAAATTCGGTCACGATAGACTTGAACGCCATGAGCGCTTCATCAACCATATAAGTTTTTCCAACGCCAGCCATAGCACCGTCAGGACGTCCGCCGCCCTTTCCGCCTGTTATTGCGGATACTCTCTGAACGATTTTTCCTGCATTTGCGCCCTTCTTTACCGCTCCGGCAGTACATACGCAGTAGAATGTACCCTTCTCACCGTCAACTCCTGCAAAGAGAGCTATAATATCTTCCGACTTGCTCTTAACGCTGTCGCCAAGCTTTCTGAGAGCATCCGGAGCAACTCCCGTAAGCATAGCTGAAACAACTTTAACTCCGTTTATTTCCTCTGCTCCGTCAGAAATTGCAGCGATTTTTTCATTAGCTATCTGCTGATTAAGACTTTCAAGCTTTCTGTCTTTTTCCTTTGATTCAGCAGCCATAGAAGCGCATTTTTCGGGAAGTTCGTTTACATTTGCAAGTTTAAGAGCCTTTGCGGATCTTGCGATCGTATTCTTGTAATCGTTGAGAAGAGCAAGAACGCCAAGACCTGTTACAGCTTCGATTCTTCTTACTCCGGCAGCTACCGAGCTTTCGGAAATGATTTTGAACAATCCGATCTGGGATGTATTTGAAATATGAGTACCGCCACAGAATTCAACCGACTTGTCTGCCGTTACAACTCTTACGGTATGGCCGTATTTCTCGCCGAATAAAGCCATAGCTCCGAGCTTTTTAGCCTCTTCGATAGGCATTTCCTGCATTGTAACGTCAACAGCGCTCATTATCTCGGCATTTACAAGCGCTTCAACTTCGGCAATCTCGCTGTCGGTCATTGCGCTGAAGTGATTGAAGTCGAAACGGCAGGCTTTCTCGTTTACAAGCTGACCAGCCTGATGAACGTGTTCGCCGAGAACCTGACGAAGAGCGTACTGAAGAAGATGCGCAGTTGTATGATTGCGCATTACAGCAAGTCTGCGCTCCTTGTCGATCTTAGCAAGAACCTTGTCTCCCTTAGAAATACTGCCCTGCTCGATTTCGGCAATATGGAGGAAATGTCCCTCTGATTTAACAGTATCAACAACGGAAACGATATTTTCTCCCATAAGAATAACGCCTGTATCGCCGACCTGTCCGCCGCTTTCAGCATAAAAAGGTGTAGCGTCAAGAACGATCACAACGTTTTCACCCTCAACGGCAGTTTCAATTTCCTCGCCATTTTTGTAAATAGCAAGAATCTCTGCTCCGGCTGTTTCAAAATCAGTGTAACCCTTGAAGACAGTTGTGGGAGCTTCAACCTTTATGCTGTTGTCAGCCCATGAAGAACCAGCCTTTGCAAGATGATCTGCTTTAGCCTTATTACGCTGTTCAAGAGAAAGTTCCTTAAAGCGTTCGGTATCGACAGTAAGTCCCTTTTCTTCGCAAATTTCAATAGTAAGATCTATCGGAAATCCGTATGTATCGGCAAGCTTGAATGCGTCGTCACCTGAAAGAACAGTCTTATTTTCCGAAGCAAGCTTCTCTGTGAACTGGTTAAGAAGTTCTGTTCCCTTGTCAATAGTTTTAGCGAAAGCTTCTTCCTCAACGCCGATAATCTTCTTGATATATTCTCTTTTTTCAGCAAGCTCCGGATAAGCTCCGGCATTTTCGTTGATCACAGTATCGCATACATCGCAGAGGAACGGCTTTGTGATACCTAAGAGTCTGCCGTGACGTGCAGCTCTTCTGAGAAGACGTCTAAGAACGTATCCTCTGCCCTCGTTTGAAGGCATTATTCCGTCGCCTACCATGAAAGTTGTACTTCTGATATGGTCTGTGATAACACGGAGCGAAACGTCGGTTTTAGCGTTGGTTTTATAGTCAACCCCGGCAATTCTCGAGATATGCTTCATAATATTCTGAACGGTATCTACCTCGAAAATATTATCAACTCCCTGCATTGCGCAGGCAAGTCTTTCAAGTCCCATTCCGGTATCGATATTCTTGTTTTTCATTTCAGCATAGTTGCCGTTTCCGTCGCTGTCGAACTGGCTGAAAACGAGATTCCAGATCTCGATAACACGGTCGCAGTCGCTTGCCTGTTCAAAGCTTTCAAACGGACCGTAAGCTTCTCCTCTGTCGAAATGGATCTCCGAGCAAGGACCGCAGGGACCTGAACCATGCTCCCAGAAATTATCCTTTTTGCCAAGTCTTATAATTCTTTCATGAGGGATTCCGATATGCTTCTCCCAGATCTGCTCAGCCTCGTCATCGCTTTCAAAAATAGTTATCCAAAGTCTTTCAGCAGGAATTTCAAGAGTTTTTGTGAGAAATTCCCATGCCCACTCGATAGCTTCTGTTTTGAAATAATCGCCGAAAGAGAAGTTGCCGAGCATTTCAAAATATGTACCGTGGCGAGCCGTTTTTCCAACGCTTTCAATATCGGGAGTTCTGATACATTTCTGGCAGGTTGTAACTCTTTTATTAGGAGGAACAGCCTGTCCGAGGAAATATTTCTTCAAAGGAGCCATTCCCGAATTTATCAGAAGAAGGCTTTTATCCCCCTGTGGAACAAGCGATGCGCTTGCCATTCTTGTATGACCCTTGCTTTCAAAGAAAGAAAGATATTTTTCACGAAGCTCGTTAAGTCCGGTCCATTGCATAAAAATTTATCTCCTTTAATAAAAATCATAGATGTATTGGGCATAAAAACGCAAAAAAGCCCCGCCGCATGGGACGAAGGCTCTCGTGGTACCACCCAAATTCAAAAGAAACACGTTCTTTTCTCGTTATCCTTAACGCAGAAATACGCCGAAGTTTCCCACGGAAGCTCAGGGGCAGCACCTGTTTTTCATGTAAAAGCTCACACCATCCGCTTTCTCTCTGCAAACACTCTGTAAACAGTCAATCCCATCATTGCCATACAAATATATTATAGCATTTTTTTTGAAAATGTCAATGGTTTTCACAATTTTTTCTATAACAGCAGTATTTACTTTTGACTATAATTATAAGGGAGACGCTGTCTCCCTTAAACCCTCTGCCAAAGGGTGAATCCACCCTTTGGAAACCCGTTATTAATTATTCAAAATACCCATAATGGGCATTTTGAATAATTAGGGCGAATGCCCTATAGCATAAATATACCTTTCACAAAAGATAAAGCGAGAAATTTCATCCTTAAAATACAGAAAAACCAAATGCTTATGTAATACAAATAATTTCAGATATTTTTGGTATTATGTTGTCTTAGGCGCTTTATTATTCTTATTACAAAATTTGACACAGCGGACAGGATACGATTATACGAACGGTCAAATTCTCCGGCATATGTAACAACCTCGCCGTTGAATCCTTTTTTGAAACGGTACACGCCGTAGTTGGGATGATTTTCGTCCTTATAGAAAGGAATTCCCTGAAAATCGTGAACAAAACATCCATTGTCAACAGCGTCGCTTATCATAGTCCACTGCATGAGATAATTCGGCATAACGTTTCTCATATGTGAAGATGAAGCACCGTAAACGTAATGCGATTTTCCAGCATATCTGACGCAAATTGCTCCGGATAACGGCACTCCCTGACAGTAGCACATATAAAGACTGCAATCATCACCAAGCTTATCGAGCATATCTGCAAAATAACTTTTGCCTCTGATGAGAAAATCGTCTCTTGCGCCTGTTTCAGTCATAAGAGTATAGAAATCATCGATCGCTTCTTTTCCGCAAACGGAACATTTTACGCCGTGACGTTCGGCAACTCTTATATTGTATCTCCATTTTTTGTGAAACGAAGCAAAAAGCTCCTCTTTGCTTCTTCCGTAGAAATAAAGCATATAATTATCCCGAACCTGTATTGTTGAAAGTTCGGAAGCATTTTCCTTGTGGTCAAAGCCAAAAGATTTAATAAACTGTATATATTCCGAATTTTTTTCGGAAATACATGGGTCAATTTTAAGCTGATACGCATGACGTTCTTTTGCAAGTTTATCAATAGCATCGATCAGCTCTCTGAACGTTTTCTCATCATCATAATCGCAGATCGGTCCATGAGGACAATAAAACAAAGACCTTCTTATAAGAGGGATCTTTTTTATAAGAATAAGAGCCGTTCCCTTTATTTCGCCGTTTTCATCTCTTACTGCAACAATTTCACAGTTCCAGTTTGCTTTAAGATGCGCCCATTTTACAGACTGTGTAAAGAACCCGTTTTTGTGTGATCTCACGAAGTTTTCATACTCTTTTACTTTATTTTCATCTTGTAAATTTATTATTTCATTCATGATAAAACTCCTTTGCATATTGTTCTGATATAAAGAATATACCATGCAATAAGCGAAGGAGTCCTCATAAAAATGCAAAAGAAATGAATATTTTAAGCAAAATCTTTTTTCTCAATAAGCTGTAATAATATTTTGAACATACTGCTGCATTTCTTTTCTTGATTCAACAGCATGAGTTCCGCTTACAACTTCCCACTTCTGCTTGTCGGTAAGCGACGAAAATTTCTGCATAGCCTCTGGATTTTGTGCAAGAGCCATTCCTAATCCAACGGGCATTTCAAATTTGTCCATAAAAT
>CAJKFZ010000076.1 GCA_905199285.1 uncultured Ruminococcus sp. | reverse complement strand
GTATAGAAATATATATGAGAGGACGTATATTATGTCAAAAATACTTGTTACAGGCGGAACTGGTTTTATCGGAAGTCATACTTGTGTTGAACTTCTGAAAAATAATTTTGATATCGTCGTTATGGATAATCTTTCAAATTCAAAAAGAGCTGCTGTAGATAGAATAGAAAAAATCAGCGGAAAAAAGATAACGTTCTATAAGACCGATATGTGCGATTATGACGGTGTTACACAAATCTTTAAGGAGAATAGTATTGATGCCGTGGTTCATTTTGCCGGACTTAAGGCTGTTGGCGAATCAGTTAAGATGCCTCTTGAATACTACACTAATAATATTCACGGAACGCTTGTATTGCTTCGTGTTATGCGTGAAAATGGATGTAAGAGAATTGTTTTTTCTTCCTCCGCAACTGTTTATGGAATGAACAACGTTGCTCCTTACACCGAGGATATGCCAACGTCGGCAACTAATCCATACGGCTATACCAAGGTTATGATCGAACAAATTCTTAAAGACTGCTGTGTTGCGGACGCTGAAATGAGTGTTGTTGCACTCAGATATTTCAATCCTATCGGAGCGCATAAAAGCGGTCTTATCGGGGAAGATCCGAATGGAATTCCAAATAATCTTGTTCCGTATATTGCACAGGTTGCCGCAGGAAAACTGGAGCAGCTAAGTGTTTACGGCAACGACTATGATACTCCTGACGGAACAGGTGTGAGGGATTATATCCATGTGGAAGACCTCGCTTCCGGTCACGTTTGCGCAATTGACTATGCTATGAAGAATAAGGGCTTTGAAGCTGTAAATCTCGGAACAGGAAAGGGTTCGAGTGTTCTTGAAGTTGTTGCGGCTTACGAAAAGGCCTGCGGAAAGCCTATAAACAAGAGAATCGCACCTCGTCGTTCAGGTGATATTGCAACCTGCTTTGCCGATGCTTCAAAAGCAAAGAAGCTCTTCGGCTGGGAGGCAAAGGCTGATATAGATGAAATGTGCGCCGATAGCTGGAATTTCACAAAGCTTAATCCAAATGGAATAAACTAAGACTATCACTATAAGAATAACATAGCATATTCTGAAAGAAAGGAATGTATAAATGACTCCACAGTTGAAAAATTTATTGATCCTGTTGGCTGGAATTGTCGTTTTACTGATTGTGATTATTTTTCTTTTCAGCGGTAAAAGCCGTTTCCGACGCATTTTATCAATTTTTCTTGAGGAAAGTGATAATGGAGAAAATTCCGGTTCGCAGCGTGTAAATAGCGGAGAAGCAAATTCCAGAACCGAACAACGAAAAACATCTGAACCGATAGTTGAAATGGCAACGCTTATAAGAAAAAGTGACGACCGGCTTCGTGTTATAGAAAGTACCGGACAAATCGAGATCAAGGATGCATATTATGAGCTTGTCTTTGTAACGAGAAAAGGACAGAAAATAGCAATACAATGTTCGCCTGAGGCTTATGAAAAAATGCCTTTCAATCAGCAAGGCTCGCTGACATATAAGCGGAATACGCTGGTTAAATTTAAATATTACGAGGATACAGTTTACAATTAAAAATAAACGCAAGGGGGCGGTTTATCCGCCCTATTGTGATATACGTCAATGGAGTGAAATATGGTTAATTTTGAAAACGAATGGGACGAGCTTCTTAAAGATGAATTTGAAAAAGAATATTATCTTCAGCTAAGACAGAAGCTTATTAACGAATACAAAACACAGAGAATTTATCCGGGAATGTATGATATTTTCAACGCAATGAAGCTTACATCATATAATGATGTAAAGTGTGTGATTATCGGTCAGGATCCGTATCACGGCGAAGGTCAGGCTCATGGACTGAGTTTCTCGGTTCGCAAAGGGATCGTTCCTCCGCCGTCGCTGGTGAATATATTTAAAGAGATTCGTGACGATGTTGGAATTGATAATCTCGGAAAGCACGGCGAACTTACAAAATGGGCGAAAGACGGAGTTTTACTTCTTAATTCAGTCCTTACGGTAAGAGCAAATCAGGCTCGCAGTCATCACGGTCTTGGCTGGGAAAACTTCACAACAGATGTAATAAAGCTTCTTGATAAGCGTGAAAAGCCTATGGTTTTTATGCTGTGGGGAGCTGACGCAAAGTCTAAACAGATGTTTATCAACAATCCAAATCATCTTATTCTGAAATCAGCGCACCCGAGTCCGCTTTCGGCTTATAATGGATTTTTTGGCTGTAGACATTTTTCTAAGGCGAATGAATTTCTTAAAGCCAATGGCATGGGCGAGATTGATTGGTCGATAGACTGATTTAAAGGAGAATTATTATGAGAATCAAAGATATTTTCAGTAAAAAAACAGTGTTTTCTTTTGAAGTTTTTCCACCGAAAAAAACAAGCTCTATAGATACTATTTATAAGACCATTGATGAGCTGCATGACCTTGAGCCAGACTTTATCAGTGTAACATACAGTGCCGGAGGAAGCGGAAATGGTGGATTAGCTTGCGAGATCGCTTCAAGAATCAAGGAAACCGGAATTACTCCGGTTATACATCTTCCATGCATAAATTATACTCGTGAGGAGATTTCAACAACTCTTGATGAAATAAAGTCGAGGGGAATCGAGAATATTCTTGCACTCCGAGGAGATATAAATCCGGATATTCCTCAGAAACACGATTTTCTTCATGCAAGTAATCTTATTACTTTTATCAAGTCGAAGGGGGATTTCGATATTGCCGGAGCTTGCTACCCTGAGGGACATCCTGATTCCGAAAACTTGTTCGATGATATAATGAATCTTCGTAAAAAGGTAGAGGCAGGAGCAGATCATCTTATTTCTCAACTGTTTTTTGACAATAATTACTTCTACGAATTCCGTGAGAAAGCAATGTTAGCCGGGATAAATGTTCCGATCGAAGCCGGAATAATGCCCGTTGTCAATAAAAATCAGATAGAACGTATGGTAACGACCTGCGGAGCAAGTCTGCCGAATAAATTTGTTAAGATCATGCAGAAATATGAGCATAATCCCGACGCATTGCGTGATGCCGGAATTGCCTATGCTGTTAATCAGATAATTGATCTCGCTGCAAACGGTGTTGACGGAATTCATCTTTATACGATGAATAATGCCTATGTTGCAAGAAAAATCAGCGAAGCAGTTTCGGGTGTGTTGAATACATGATGCGGCTTGAACCTATCTCAAAAAAAGAAGCTGCCCGATATATGGGAGTTCGTGGTGAACCGGACAAAAATGTTGCGGAGCTTCTTGATAAAGCAGAGCTTTTAGTGCGAAAGAGCGTTCATCCGAAATACGTTTATCGTGAAACGACTGTTGAACAAGTTGACGAAGGAATAAAACTCGGTGCAGTTGCATCAGTTCTGATTGGAAATGACGTGAAAAAGCATCTGTCAGGGTGTGAAAGAGCCGTGATTCTTGCCGCAACACTTTCATCCGAGGCAGATAAGCTTATAAGACAGTCGGCTGTTATCAGCATGGCGGAATCTCTTGCAGTGGACTGTATTTGCAGCGCCGCAATTGAACAGGTCTGCGACAGAGCAGAGAAAGAGATATTTTCGGAAATCAGTGCGGCATACCGTACATGGAGATTCAGTCCCGGATATGGAGATCTGTCGATATCGCTTCAATCGGATATTCTTTCGGCTCTTAATGCTCATAGAAGAATAGGTCTTACGGCGACCGAAAACAGCATACTTATTCCATCAAAGTCTGTTACAGCTATCATCGGAATTTCAGATGAACCTATTGAACGTGGAAAAAAAGGCTGTGCGGTCTGCAATCTTCGTGAAAACTGTGCTTTTGTTATAACCGGAGGTGTTTGCAAAAGTAGGTAAACTGAATTTGAATTAGATAAAAATTGTCGAAATCAACTGTTTGGATATATCTTAAAGAGCTTTTAATGTGTAAAATCACTATTATTCTGCGATATTTATATGAAAAATGAATATTGACATTGCAGGCTTAAAAATGTTATAATAAAAGAAAAGTGTGTGATTAAATTGCCTTTCTCTCAGGGCAGGTTTTAATAAAGGAGTTTTATAAATGAAAAAATTAAAAGCATTCCTCAGCGCACTGCTTATAACAACTGCTGCTTTTTCTGTATCAGCTTGCGGAAGCGGAAACTCTGACAGTAAATCTGAAGACGAAAATAAATACGAAGATCAGACTATGCCGCAGGAGAAAAGAGATCAGATAGTTGAAAGAATCAATAGTGATACGGACTCTCTCCTTACGGGCGAACTTTCAAATAAAACTATCAAGTGGATGTCAACTTGGGATATAAACCCGGATTCTTCGGGAAAAACTACTCCTGCTGATCTTGTTATCTTTCAAGAGGCTTACGGCGGAAATATTGAATTCCATAAGGTTTCGTTCAGCGAACGCTACGATAAGCTTGCTCAGGCTATAAGCAGCGATGAGGGCATAGATTTTTTCTATGCCGGCGATCTTGACGCTATTCCAAAGGGTGCAATCAGAGGTATGTTTGTGCCTGCTGATGACTATATAGATTTTGAATCGCCTCTCTGGAAAGACGTTAAAGAGGTAAATGACAGTATTATGTGGGATGGAGAACACTATACTGCCGTTGCACAGATGACTGGAGATGTTGTTGCAACTGTCTATAACAGAAAGACTATGCAGGAGGCAGGTCTTGATGATCCTGCTGAGCTTTATGAAAAAGGCGAGTGGACTTGGGATGCATTCCAGTCTATGCTCGAAAGCTTTGTTGATACCGATAATCAGCGTTACGGAATTGACGGCTGGTGGTTTGAATTTGGTCTTATTGATACTATAGGCGTTCCGCCTATCGGCATTGAGGACGGAAAGCTTGTGAGCAATCTAAGCGATCCGGCTATGGAACGTGTGCAGAACTGGATGTATGAGCTGTATCAGCAGAATCTTATCGCTATCGGAGTCGGCGATTACGGCTGGGATGCCAGACCGAATTATATAGGAGAGGGAAAGCTCCTGTTCTATCCTGTAGGACTTCATGAACTTTATGCTAAGCCGGAAATCTGGAAAGCAAAATACGGCGAAGACGTTTTCTTCGTTCCTATGCCGAAGGATCCTGAAGCTGACGCATATTATACTCCTGCAGGAGTAGAAGCGTATTCATTTGTTAAGGGCGGACAAAATCCGGAGGGTGTTGCAAAATATCTTGATTGCAAGCGTTTTTGTATACTTGACGAGGAATCATGCGCAATTGCAGATTCGATATTTATGGATGATTACGGCTGGACTGAAGAAATGGTTGAAATGAGAACGGAAATGAATAGACTTGCGAGCGAAAATCCTGTTATTGATATTTCAAGAGGCGTTTCAAATGATTGCGGAAAGGTTATCGATGATAATCTTCGTCTTTCATCAAGAGGAATTCCGTGGAATGAAACTTATGATTCGATCTATGCAACAGTTCAGACCTATATTGATGAGATCAACGAAGAGGCTAAAAAATAATTTTTAATTTGTCTGATAAACGCAGAAATAAATCATGATAATATTATGGAAATTTATATTTCAGAAAAGAGGCTAAGATAGATAATGGATACTGTTGTTGTAACGGGCGGATGCGGACTTATCGGTCAGCATATCTGCTCAGGACTCCTGAAAAAAGGATATGCTGTTATCGCTGTAGACAGAGAACCCGGTAATTATAATGAGGGTAAGCTTAATTATTCCTTTATTCAGGCGCTTCCTAATGATAAAAATGCCTATGCTGAAATTTTTGAGAATAATAAGGTCGATGTTCTTATTCATGGCGCTTGTACGGTCGATAACGATCTTGGACCAATTATTACCGAAAAGGAAATGAACGAGGCAAAGCAATGCGATAAATTTATCTATCGCTATGCTATGACAGAAAATGTTGGAAAAATAATTCTTCTCAGTACAGATCAGGTTTACGATTTCCCAAAAACACGTGAACCGATAAGAGAAGACGGCGATCTGAAGCCGATAACGAATTATGCAAATTTGAAACTGGAGTCGGAAAAGGCATTTGTTTCAGAATTGCAGCATCATAAAAATGTTATGGGATGTATAACAAGATTTTCACCGGTTTATACGCTCCACTTCACAGATAATCTTGTTGCTAAGATAACCGATCCGAAAGATGGTACAAAATTTGTTCTTGGTAAAGGACAAAACGGCTTTCAGATGTGCTGTGTACATAATCTCGTGGATTTTATTCTGTGTTATGTAAAAAATGCCGATGATATGACCTATGCCGGAGTTTATAATGTAAGCGACAAACTTCTTACAACTGCGGCGGATATTATCTCATTTATGCGTGAGAACCATAGTCTCGGAGCTGTTTTACAGAAAACTCCCGGCGGAACATTTTCCAAGATCAAGGGACTTTTCGGCGGAAATAAGGAAGAAAAAACTAATTATCGCTATCTTGATATTTCTAAGCTTGAGAATAATAATATGCTTGATAATACCAAAGCTGCAAAGCTTACGAACTTCCGCTGGGATATTCACAACACAAAGTAGCATTTATTATGCTCTGATAAAAACAAGGACTGCTGAGTTTTCAACAGTCCTTATTTTTATGTTTAAAACTTGTGTTCAACCGTCTATAACGGTATAATTATCGGCGGCATTTTCCTTTGTTGCGTGTTCGGTAACGTTAAGAACCTTAACTTTCAGCGGATGAACGCCCATGTTTATCTCAATAATATCGCCGACTTTAACATCATAAGAAGCTCTTGCGATTTTTCCGTTTACAACGATTTTTTCAGCGTCACAGGCTTCATTAGCAATGGTTCTGCGTTTGATAAGACGAGTTACTTTAAGATATTTATCAAGTCTCATATAAAATCCTCCATATCCGGCGGCATTGTTTACTGGTAAGGGGGACTCTGTCCCCCCAGCCCCCTGCCAAAGGGTGAATCCACCCTTTGGAAACCCATTATTAGTTATTTCAAATACCCATAAGGGCATTTGAAATAATTATGGCAATGCCATAGAGTAGATAAACTTTTGACTGGAAAACAGGAAGACAAAATCTCTTATAATACAAAATAGTAAACAATACTGCCAAAATCTAAAAAGCCGCACAGGGGAATTGTGCGGCTCAAATTATTCAATTACTTGTTAACAGCCTCTTTAAGAGCCTTGCCAGCCTTGAAAGCAGGTGCTTTGCTTGGAGGACAGGTCATCATCTGCTTTGTTCTTGGATTAAGGCAAGTCTTTTCGCCTCTCTCACGAACCTCAAATGTACCAAAGCCTGTAATTGAAACTTTTTCACCGTTTACAAGCGCTTCCTGAATAGCAGCAAGTGTAGCTTCAAGAGCGGAAGCAGCGTCTTTTTTTGTGCAGTTAGCTTTATCTGCGATAGAGTTAATAAGTTCTGTTTTAGTCATTTTCAATTTCCTCCGACTTAATAATATGTTTAGCCTTGTCCCAGTAAACGTCAAGCTCTTCGATAGAAAGTGAGTTCATATCAAGATTATCAGAAGCTGTGAGCTTTTCAGTAACAGCAAAACGCTTAATGAACTTTTCAGTAGCTGATTTAAGAGCAAGCTCTGCATCAATACCAAGATGACGTGCCGCATTTACACATGAAAAGAGCAGATCACCGAGTTCCTCTTCGATATCAGCCTTATTGCCGGATGCGATGGCTTTATCAAGTTCAGACTTTTCTGCATTGATACAAGCGACAGCATCCTCGGTAGAACGGAAGTCCATTCCGGCACGCATAGCACGTTTGCCGACCTTCTGCGCCCTCATCAGAGCAGGAAGCGATTTAGCGACGCTGTTAAGAGTATCGGTATAGCTTTCCTGACCTTTGGTTTTCATTTTGATAGCGTCCCAGTTTTTAAGCACCTGATCGGTGTTATCAGCCGAAACGTCTCCGAAAACGTGGGGATGACGGATAATAAGCTTTTTGCAGATCTCGTCGCAGACATCGTCAAAAGCGAACGAACCGGTTTCCTCCTCAATTCTGCAATGGAAAACGACCTGAAGAAGAACGTCGCCAAGCTCTTCACGAAGAAGCTCGGTATCTTTAAGATCAATAGCTTCAATAGCCTCGCAGGTTTCTTCGATGAAATCACTTTTTATAGATTCATGAGTCTGTTCACGATCCCAAGGACATCCGCCTTCACTTCTGAGAAGTCTGACGATATCAATAAGATCATTAATAGAATAATTAGGTTTCTGTTGGAATTCAACCATACTTAAACACACTCCCTTTAAGACAGGCTAAGTAATATAATACCTTAAAATTTGATAAAATGCAAGCTGTTTTGACATTTTTGGCAATATAACACAATAGCTTGCGTAAAGATACGGTTGTTTGTACATTTTGCCGTATGTTCGCAGTTGATTAGGTCAGGTTTTATCAACAAAACCAACCTTGCGGTAAACCTTTGAAACGATTCTCTGCGAGTATCTGAGAGCCTTTTCAGCTCCCTCCGTGTAGCATTTTTTAAGGAAAGCCTTATCCTGAGAAATGCGGGCAAATTCAGTTCTTACCGGTTCAAGATGATCGGCAACAGCTTCGCCGACAGCAAGTTTGAAGTCGCCGTATCCTTTTCCAGCAAACTCCGATTCGATAGCGGCAAAATCCTTGCCTGTAACGCTTGAATATATGGTCATAAGGTTGTTGATGCCGTCCTTGCCGTCACGGTAGCAGACTTCCGCTTCACTGTCGGTAACGGCACGCTTGAATTTGCGGATGATAGTATCCTTATCATCGAGAATGAGTATAACAGCGTTTGGATTTTCGTCTGATTTAGACATTTTCTTAGTCGGATCCTGAAGCGACATTACCTTTGCCCCAACTTTTGGGATATACGGTTCAGGCATAGTAAAGAAGTCGCCGTAACGCTGATTAAAGCGCTGAGCGATATTTCTCGCAAGCTCAAGATGCTGCTTCTGGTCTACACCAACAGGAACGAGATCGGCGTTGTAAGCGAGAATATCAGCCGCCATAAGAACAGGATATGTAAAAAGTCCGGAATTGATATCGTCAGGATGACGTTGACTTTTATCCTTGAACTGAGTCATACGGGAAAGCTCACCGAACTGAGTGTTGCATCCGAGAACCCAGCTAAGTTCAGCGTGAGTTTTAACGTGGCTCTGGATGAAGAGAATAGACTTTTCAGGATCAATACCGCAAGCCATAAGCAGAGCATAGGAATTCATTGTACTCTGACGGAGCTTTACAGGGTCTTGCTTTACTGTGATAGCGTGCATATCGACAACGCAGTAAATGCAGTTATATTCATCCTGAAGAGGACCCCAGTTTCTTATTGCGCCGATGTAATTTCCGAGGGTAAACGTACCGGTTGGCTGAATACCGCTGAAAATCAGCTTTTTATTTTCCATATTGAACAAATCTCCTTACTTTGCAGCATTGTATCTTTCAGCACCGTCTTTGAGCTGACAGTTTCTGAGTTCATCAAGTACACGTTGATAAAGAACATAAATAGTACGTTTTTCAACTTCTTCCTCTGGAATACGTCCGGAAGGGAGAGTAGTTTTGTAAATACCGCCTTTTGTTAAAAGGAAGATATTGTGGGTTCTGTCTGTCGGGAGATCAAATTTTGTTGTTTTTTCGCATTTAGGAAGGAGCTGACCTGCGTTTGCTACAAGAGTGTGAGAAGCCTGAACGAGGTTTCTGTATTTCTGAGCAGCGCCGGTATATTCTCCTCCGTTATTGAAATAGAGGTTAGCAGCTCCGTTAATGAAGCATACCATAGTTGTGAGGATCTCCGGAGACATAGGGATATCGATAACAACGCCGAAAACGTCGTTCTTTTTGAAGTTAGTTTTAAAGAATTCAACAGGGAAGTTGATTGCCTGACCTCTTGTCATGAGGTATTTCTGTGTGACAGAGTATCTGCCTGTATTTCTGTTTGGCATAATAATTTTCCTTTCATTTATGTTTATTTTAAGTTATATGTTAGTCGTAAATAGAGACAAGCAATGTAATATTAAGAGGGATTTTTTCCCTATGACTCCTTGCCAAGGTAATTAGTCTCTATTGGTTATTCGCTTTAATCTATCTAAATCCCTTTTATAGGGATTTAGATAGATTAATACTGGGATGCCAAAGGGTGACTCCCCACAGTGTGGGGAGATGTCGGCTTGCCGACAGAGGGGACGGGCGCCTGTTAGGCGTGTACTCCCCTTTGGCAGGGGTACGGGGACAGCGTCCTCCTTAATCCAGCATTTCCCTTGTCATCTTAGCGAGAATGTCCATACCCTTTTTGATTTGCTCGTTGGTTGGAGTTGAATAATTGAGACGGAATGAACGGCTGACTTCGTTTTCGTCAATGCTGAATGAATTTCCGGGAACAACGGCAATTTTGTAATCCTTAACAGCCTTTGTGCAGAAAGCGTTCATATCGCATCCCTCTGGAAGCGTACACCAGATGAACAAACCGCCTTCCGGCTTGGTGTACGTAATCTTTTTAGAGAATCCACTTTCTATAAGACTGCACATAAGCTCGCATTTTTCTTTGTAGATCGCACGAAGCTTATTGAAATGCTCCTCACGGTTTACGCTGGACATAAAGCGGTGCGAAACGACCTGCGCCCAGATATTTGAATGTACGTCCGAAACCTGTTTGCAAACGACGATTTTCTGAATGATCGCAGCCGGAGCTGAAACGTAGCCTGTTCTGAATCCGGGAGAGATAAGTTTTGAGAAGGTGCTGGAGTAGATAACTCGGCCCTCGGTATCCAGACTTTTGATAGAAGGGATGGTTTCGCCGGCAAACCTGAGTTCACCGTAGGGATCGTCCTCCAGAATAATGAAATCATACTTGCAGGCAAGCTCGTAAACGGCTTTTCTTTTAGCAAGCGACATTGTTCTTCCGGTAGGATTCTGGAAATTCGGAATAAGGTAGAGGAGCTTGACGTTTGGCTCGGTTTTAAGAGCATTTTCAAGCTTTTCAATATTAATGCCGTCCTCGTCCATATCAATACCCTTGAGATTTACGTTGTAAGAGCGGAAAGCGTTCAGCGATCCGATAAAGCTCGGTGATTCACAAAGAAGAGTATCGCCCTCGTTGAGCAGAACCTTGCAGGAAAGCTCGTTTGCTTGCTGTCCGCCTGAAGTAATGATAAGGTCGTCGAATTCCGGATGAAAGCAATTCTTTTCGCTCATCCAATTTTTCAGATAGTCACGAAGCGGAGTGTAACCCTCGGTTATGCTGTATTGAAGAGCAAGAACAGGATCATTTTTAAGAAGTTCTGCTGAGATCTCGGCAATTGCCTCTTTTGGAAAAGCTTCCGGAGCAGGATTTCCTGCTGCAAAGGATATAACTTCCGGATCGGAGGTATACTTGAGAATTTCACGGATAGCAGAAGCTTTAAGTCCGCTGAATTTATCGGAAAATTTATAATCCATAGTAAAAATTCCTTTCTAAATAATAGAGTTAAAATGCGGATAAGCCGCATAAATTTTCAGAACAAATATATTAT
>CAJKFZ010000075.1 GCA_905199285.1 uncultured Ruminococcus sp. | reverse complement strand
CGACAGCGAAACACGTCAGCTCATGGAGGAGCAGTTCAAGGAAGGCGTGAACGGTATTACAGTTTTGCAGTCTGAAAAGATTTCCGGAACTACGCAGATCTCTCTTAACCGTGAACCTAAGTTTTTCGGAGTTGACGACACCAAAGTGACAAAGCTTATCGACAATGTTGTCAATCTCGAAAAACACGCCGAGACTGCCGCTCTCAGGACTATGGACGATGTGTACCGCCAGACTGTCAACAAGGCTCAGCTTGCTATGAGCACCGGAAGCGTAACTTTGCAGCAAGCTATTGATATGGCAGTGAGAGATTTTCTCGATAAAGGAATCAACTGCATCGTGTACCGTGACGGCAGACGTGTGAATATTGCAGATTATGTTCGCATGGCTCTCAGAACTACTTCAACCAGAGCAAAGCTTCAGGGAGAAGCTGCAAAAATCAAGTCTTTGGGCTATGATACGGTGCAGGTCACTAAATACAGTATGTGCAGCGATATCTGCCTTCCTTGGCAGGGACGACCGTACATTGACGATGTTTTCAGTTTCTGGGACGGCGAGATCGAGGAGCGTGAAAATGGTGAATTGTGGGGAAAATCCAACTACTGCGGCAAATGGTTTCCGCTGCTCTCGACTGCCATTCATTCTGGACTTTTTCATCCGAATTGCCGGCATACTATTACTTTGTATGTTGACGGCGATCCGCTTCCAAAAGCTATCGATAATTCCGAAATCGAAAAGCGTTACAAGCTTGAGCAGAAGCAGCGCAGACTTGAAAATGAAGTCCGCAGAGCTAAACGCAAAGCCGAGGGATTTTCCGATCCCGACAATGTCAAAAAAGCAAACAGGGATCTTCGTGAAGCACAGAAAAAGCTTCGTGACTTCATTGATAAGGTCAATGAGGAAGAGGGCAAACTCATCCTCAAACGTGATTACAGTCGTGAGAAGATTTATTTCGGCGAAAATGTTGACAATTCGGAGAAAAGTGGTATAATAGAGTCAAGGGAGGCGCAGGGAATGAATCTTTTAATTGATAAATTTACCCCATGTCTTGAAGATACTAAAACAGGCGATTTTGTACCTACGATCTTTGAGAAAGCAAGTAAAAAAGAACTATCCGCTCTGAAAGGCTGGAAGTTCAACTGGCTTGACGATAAACTTTCCGGCGCAGAGATCTATAAACTTCACTTAACAGGCAACGATACCATTCAGGGACTTGTTGCTGTTACGGATTTCAAGCGGGATATGGCTGTATACGTAAATATTGCAGAAAGCGCTCCGCATAATCTCGGGAAAGAAAAGCAATTTAACGGAGTCGGCGGACATCTTTTTGCGATCGCAGCTCAGGTATCAGTTGAAAAAGGATACGGCGGATTTGTTTTTATGGACGCAAAAAACAGCGAACTTGTAAAACATTACAGTCAAACTCTCGGAGCTGTTCTTTTAGGACGTCCGCACCCTTATAGAATGTTAATTGATGAAGAAACCGCAGCCAAACTGCTTGATATCTATAACTTTGAGGAGGGATGATAATGTCACATGAAGATATTAAAAAAATGAGAGATTTAGATGAAGCCGCAGAAGTTGCCGGAGGTTTTACATCAGCTTTTTCAGCAGATGATGTTCATTACAATTACAGAGAGATAAGCCGATATTGTAAGGAAAAAGGCATTGAACCTGTGGATATGACCATTCGTGAACTTAACAGATTTATTGTTGAATAATTTTCAAACCGCTCAGAAATGGGCGGTTTCTTCATACTATAAATACGAATTTAAACGCTCTATAAAGGGCGTTTTTATTATACCCCAAACCAAGAAAGAGAGGTTAAAAACTCATGGCAGAAGAAAAGAAGAAACCGGAAGAGGAAGATCAGAAGAAGTCCGAATCTCCCGAAGCCGAAAAGCCGGAGGAGAAAAAAGAAGAGCCGCCGAAGAGCGGCGATGCTGAGGGAAAAGCTTCCGATGACAAGCAGGCGGGCGAAAACGTTGAAGGAGCAGAATCCAACTCCGAGGAGAAGTCTGAAACGGAGGAAAAGTCTCCGTCCGATGTTCCGGAGCTGTCGGAAAACGACAAGCTCAAAGCTGAAAATCTCACTCTGAAAACGCAGCTTGAAGCTTTGAAAATCGGATTCAAGCCGGACTGTATCGAGGACGCTGTCGTGCTTGCCGAAAACCTCGTAAAGCGTGACGGCAGCGACATTGCAGCCGCTTTGCAGTCGGTCGCCAAGAAGTATCCGGACTGGAAATCTGACGCTAAGTCTGATAAATCCGCAGGAGGTTTCAAGGTTGGAGCTGACAGCGGTTCAAAAGAAAAAAATCCCGACAGCGATAGACTTTCACAGGCTTTCGGGATAAAGAAGAAAGGAAAGGTGTAAAATATGCCAAACATTATCAATTATGCTGATACTTTTTCAAATCAGCTCAGGGAGCTTTACGGTCAGGAATCTGTTTCCGACGCTCTCTATCATTCAAACACCGATATTCAGCTGACAGGCGGTAAAACGATCAAAATACCAACTCTTTCAGTATCGGGCTATAAAGATCACACAAGAGGCTCGCTGGGATTTTCTCAGGGAAGCTACGAGAACGACTACGAAACAAAGACTCTCGATCACGACCGTTCGATAGAGTTCGTTGTTGATCCTATGGACTTCGATGAAAGCGACACTGTGGTTTCTCTTGCAAATATTCAGAACCGTTTTGACCGCACTCAGGCTATCCCGGAACTTGACTGCTATACATTTTCAAAGCTCTATTCCGAAGCGGAAAGAGTTGGCGCACAGATCAAAACGACAGCTCTGACAGCCGCAAATATCCTCCTCGACTTTGACGAAAATCTCGAAAAGCTGGAAGATACCGGAGTTCCACTCGACAGACTTGTTCTTTTCTGCACACCGCAGTATAAAAAGCTGCTTAAAAACGCAGAGGAAATTCAGAGAACTCTTGATATCAAGCAGGGCGGCGGTATCGACAGACGAGTCCATTCTATTGACGATATCGGAAATATTGTGACCGTGCCGTCCGCAAGATTCAAGACGTCTTACGATTTCACAGAAGGCTGCAAGGCTGCGGAAAATGCAAAATCTATCGACTATATTTTTGTCGATCCGCAGGCTCAGGTTTCCAGAGTTAAATATTCGTATATTCATCTGTTCGGACCCGGTACGGACAGCAGAACTGCTGACAATTACCTGTATCAGAACAGACGCTACAACGGCACGTTTGCGATAGATCATCTTTTCAAGGACGGATGTATCATCCATGCCGCAGAGTAAGGAGGAATTGAAATGAAAGCGATAAAAGCTAACAAGCAGTACACCATCAGCGAGAGCGAAAAGAATTCGTACCTTGCGCAGGGATTTGATATTTACGGTGATGACGGGGAGCTTATTGAGCGTTCATCGTCAAGCACCGTAAGCCGCAGGGAGTACGACGAGCTGCTTGATAAATACAACAAGGTCGTTTCGGAAAACAAAAAGCTGAAAGACAAGGTGAAGGGAAATGTACCTGAATCCTGACGAGTACAGCGGTTCTGTTCCGAAAGATGAGCTTGAAAAATATCTGAAAGCCGCCTGCCGATCTGTGGACAGCCTGACGTTCAACAGAATAGTCAAGGCAGGATTTGAGAACCTGACAGAGTTCCAGCAGGAACTCATTAAAGAGGCAGTGCAGCTTCATGCAGACTTTGCTTACGACAATGCGGAGCTGCTGAACAGTCCGCTCAGCTCCTACAGCATATCGGGAGTTTCGATGTCATTTGACAAATCAAAGATAGTGACAGTCGGCGGCATAACCACAACAAGCGAGGTATATAATCTGCTCATGCAGACCGGACTTTGCTATAGGGGGCTGGACGTATGAAGTTCCCGAGTTTAGTTCCCGACAAGGTTTGTAATACTCCCGTGACCGTGTACCGTGAGGACGGTCTTAACCGTGACGGTTCTCCGAAACGGACTGTTGTATTTGAGGGAAAATGTTTCTACAGCGAAAAAACGAAGCAGAAGATCACTGCCGAAAAACAGCTCATAACGCTTTCGGGCGAGGCACTTTTCAACGGAGATATCGCTCCCGATACAGACGTCATAAACGGTGAAGTGCGGCTTCTGAGCGGCGTTAAACGCAGGATATATGCGTCCGAAAAAGCTAAGAATCCCGACGGAACGGTCAATTATACAAGACTGGAGCTGATTTGATGAGAATTGAAATAAAGCTCGATAAACAGGCAATAAAGAACATCGAGAATGCTGCTAAAGCCGCTGCCTCAGAAGCTATGGAGAAGCTGAGAAAAGATTTGCTTGATTCAGAAACAATGCCGTTCGATACAGGCGATATGCAGAATAATCAGACCTTTGTATCTGTTGAGGGTGAGGAAACGATTAACGGCGAGGATACATATTCCGTTTCGCTTGTAACAGGTTCGCCGCAGGCAAGACGGCTGTATTATCATCCTGAGTATCAGTTCCAGCAAGGTATAACGACAATGCCGGAGCACTATGGCTTGAACCGTACATAAACGGCGATAAAAAGGACTTTGTTCAGACTGAGTTTACAAAAATATTTAAGGAGAAAAGCGGAATATGAATTATCTCACTCTTCTTGAAATCGCCGACCTGCTTGCGGAGCTGATTGACTTCGACAGCGTAACAGCCGGCTGCATCGACGCTTCACTTGACAAAACGATCGGAGTATACCAGCGTGAGCCGTTTGCGCCGAGGGAGTGTGTCGGCGGAGATTCAAGTTACCAGACAGCAAAGTTCCGAGTTCTTGTTCACTGGACTGACAGTCCGCCTGAAGCTGAGAAAAAAGCTCTCGAAATTTCGGAGCTGTTTGACGGTTTCCGAGACATGGAAACTAAAGATCACATCATAAAATTTGCGGATTTAAAGGCAGTCCGCAGCATAGGAAAAGATGAAAAAGGCGTCTGCGAATATATCGTGGACGCTGATATCATATATACTGAAAAGGAGGAATAAATAATGGAAACACCTATCAAGGGAGTTTTTCCCTGCTACGAAAATCAGTTTTCCATCGACATAACAGGCGGAGACGGTTCAGACGAAAAGAACTGCGTTCCTATCGCCGATATGGAGAGCTTTTCTGTTTCTATTGACGGCAATGTAGAGGAATGGAGTCCTTATGATGCAAAGGGCTGGAATAATCGTCTTGTAACGGGTAAAGGACTTACAATTTCCGTATCGGGAAAGCGCAATGTCGGCGATCCGGGAAACGACTACATCGAGAGTATCGCCCTGAAAATCGGTCGTGACTGCAACACAACATTAATTTGGAAATTTCCGAGCGGAGCAAAGCTCGTTATGCCCTGCGTGATAAACGTGACCGAGTGGGGTTCGGGAGATTCCAGAGCCGTT
This sequence comes from uncultured Ruminococcus sp., assembly GCA_905199285.1. Classification (GTDB taxonomy): domain Bacteria; phylum Bacillota; class Clostridia; order Oscillospirales; family Ruminococcaceae; genus Ruminococcus. The sequence continues at coordinate 6,117 of CAJKFZ010000075.1, read as the reverse complement.
GCACCGCTTGCCTTCGACGCTATGAGCAGAGGCAAGCCGGATTTTACAGCGGCGTCCGCTTCGTAAAAAATACAATGAAATATGGAGGAAAATATTATGGCAAGAATGTACACATTTGATAAAAAGCTTCTCTGTGGAAGCCCTGAGATCCGGATAGGAGAAAAGGTCTATCCAATTGACGACCGAAAAAATACTGTTAAAAAAGTCCTGAAGCTTTTTGAGGATAAAAATGGCAGTGATATGGAAAAATCCGATGAAGCTCTGAAAATAGCCTTTGGAGATAACTATAACGAGATCGAAGCTCTTGATCTGTCGTTCAAAGCTTATCAGGAGCTTGCAGAAATGGTCATAGCTGCCATGACCGGAGAAGATCCGGAGGATTTTGAAAAGCGTAAGGAAGAGAAAAACCAGTCCTTTCGGGACAAATAAGTGGTATGATCTTGAATACGACAAAGACCTGATCGCTCAGTCGGTCGCAAAGCAGTATGGCATTCTGCCCTCTGCTCAGGAAGAAATGCACTACAGCGAATGGATACTCCTTGTGAGCGGTCTTATGGAGGATACTCCTCTCGTCCTTATCCGCAAGGAAAACGACAAGGAGCGTCTTAAACATTTCACTCAGCACGAGCATAGAATCCGCAATGAGTGGCGGAGCTTCATTGCAAAGCAGAAAATTTCCAAAAATAAACAGCCGGAATATTTTGCGAAAATGTTTGAGGATATGTTCAGGAACTTGTTTTAAATCGGAAAGCGCTTTGAGAAATTTCAAGGCGCTTTTCTTATTAATTTTGAAAGGAGGGCAAAGAAATGTCAGGAATTTCAGCAGGAGTTATCTCGCTCGATCTTGTCATCAAGGATAAGCTCAGTGAGCAGCTTGAAAAAATAAGATCTTCTGTACGCAGTCCGGCGGAAAAGATCGGCGAGACTATCAGTCAGACCGTTGAAAATGCCGTTAAGAATGTCGGTAAGTCTACGGTAAAAACCGTGAATCAAGCTGTTGCAAATGCCGGAAATTCGATTAATAACGGCGTTGAAGAAGCTCTTGAACGTCTTTACAAAAGAGAAGAAGAGCAGAGAAAAGCTTTGCTTGAAGCAGCAAATTCAATTCCTGAAAAAGCGGCTTCATCGGACGGAAATTATATGAAATATAATACCGATGAGATCATGAAACAGGTTGATCAATTTGAAGAAGCTATCAACAAGCCAATCAGAGAAACCGTTGAAAAGGCTAATAAAAAGCTGGCTGAATTCGGCAAATTTGAAGTCAGCAGCGATCCTGTCAAGCGATTGAGACAGGAAATAGACCTTACCAATACTCAGATGAATCTGCTTCAGAAAAAGTGGCAGGAGCTTTCTTCGGCAGAGCCCTCCGACAAGGTCACGTCTCAGCTTGCAGCAACAGAGCAGAAAATAATTTCCACACGAGATAAGCTTGACCGACTTAATTCTGAATGGACAGAGCTTGAAGCCGGAGAAAAAATAACATCGGTATTCAGCCGCATTTCGAGTTTTGCAGGCAAAACCGGCAGTAAAATCAAATCGCTTCTCGGAGGAGCTTTCGGAAAGATAAAGGATGCTGGCGGTAAGATGATATCCTCGCTTAGCAGCCGTTTTACAGCCCTCGGAAAATCCGCATCAAACGTAACAAAACCAGTCTCAAAGCTTGGTAACGCACTGAAAAGAACGTTCAAAAACGTATTTCTCATAGCAGGAATATATGCAGCGTTCCGAGCGATAAAAAACGGACTTCTGGAAGCCGCAAACGCCGACGAGGAATTTTCAAAGTCGCTTAATGCGGTCAAGGCAAATCTTTCGATAGCGTTTACGCCGATATTGCAGGCGATAATGCCTGCGCTCAACGCTTTGATGTCGGGACTTGCAAGCGTTACAAGGTCGATAGCCGGCTTTATCTCGGGACTTTTCGGAACTACGTACAAACAGGCGGCGGAAGCCACGAAAAAGCTCAAAAGCGTATCCGATACCGCCAAAAAAGCGAAGCTATCCACTGCCGGGATCGACGAGATGAACATTCTCTCCGGAAATGATGACGACAGTTCTTCCGGCTCAGAAAAACAGGGAGTCGACTACAGCAATATCGATATGTCAGAACCGGAGCTTCCAGACTGGGCAGAACGTCTTAAAGATTCGATAAGATCGGGAGACTGGGCAGGAGTCGGAGCTATTCTCGCCGAAAGAGTAAATTCCGTTCTTGGCTCTATAAACTGGGATAAACTGCAATCTGCGGTGGGCAGCGGAATTGGCAAAATAACTGACGGAATAAACGGTTTCCTCGATAATATCAGCTGGGAAACTCTCGGAGATACGCTCGCAGGCGGACTCAACACGATCACCGGAGCGATAAATGCTTTTTACAGCAAGGTCAAATGGGATAAGCTCGGCAGCGGAATCGCAAAAGGACTCAATCAGACGATAAAGAAAACCGACTGGAAACAGCTCGGAAACGCTTTTTCTGCCAGAATACAAGCGGTCATTGATACCGCTTATTCTTTTGTCACAACATTTGACTGGTCGGGATTCGGCAGTGCGTTCGGGACGGCAGTTAACGGCTGGTTCGACGGAATCGACTTCGGAAAAGCCGGAAAAACTCTCTCCGGAGGAATCAAGGGACTTCTCGATGCGGCGATAAACGCAGTCCAGACTATAAACTGGCGGCAGATCGGCTCTAAAATCGCAGAATTTATCGGCTCTATCGACTTTTCGGGAATTGCTCAAAAATTCTTTACGCTGCTCGGTTCGGCTCTCGGCGCAGGCGTCTCGCTGATATGGGGAGCACTCGAAAATCTGGTGAAATCCATAGGCGAATATTTCTCAGGGAAAATCGACGAATGCGGCGGAAACGTTGCTCTCGGACTGCTCAAAGGAATCGCAGACGGCTTGCTCTCTATCGGAAAATGGATAAAAGATAACATTTTCAAACCGTTTATCGAAGGCTTCAAAAAGGCTTTCGGAATCCATAGTCCGTCAAAGGAAATGGCGGTAATGGGCGGATATATCATCGACGGTCTGTTCAATGCCATATCTGACGGAATTGCGAAAATCAAAGAGATTTTCACAAAAATGCTCGAGACCATTAAGAAGGTTTTCTCTAAAATCGACGACTGGTTCAAAGAAAAATTCTCGGCTGCATGGGATAAGATCAAGGATGTTTTCAAAGGCATCGGCGGCTGGTTCTCGGACAGGTGGAGCGATATCAAAGGAGCGTTCTCGGCTGTCGGGACATGGTTCGGAAACATTTTCCAGACAGCATGGGACAATATAAAATCAGTATTTTCAAAGCCGAAAGAATTTTTTGATGAAGTCTGGAAGGGCATTAAATCCAGTTTCAGTCACGTGACAAACTGGTTCAGGGACATTTTTTCCGAAGCTTGGCAAGCAGTTAAGAATGTGTTCAGCCGTGGAGGACAGATTTTCACAGGCATTGCCGAAAGTATATCCGACATTTTCAAGGATGTTGTAAACAGTCTTATTGACGGTATAAACTGGGTGATCGCACAGCCGTTCGATGGTATAAACTGGGCTCTTGACGGTATCAGAAACGTTGAGATTCTGGACTGGGAGCCGTTCTCTTGGCTGCCTTCGATCGACGTTCCGGAGATACCCAAGCTTGCAAACGGCGGACTTGCAGCAGCTCCAACGCTCGCTATGGTCGGGGATAACAGGAACGCCGCTGTTGATCCGGAAGTTATTGCTCCGCTTTCAAAACTTCAGGGAATGCTCGGCGGAGATAATTCAGAAATAATTGAGCTGCTCAAAGTCATTGTACAGCTCCTTCAAGGCGGTATTTCGGCTGAAATTATAGGTTCGATTTTCGGTTCGGATTTCAAGCGAGCCGTTCTGAAAATATGTGCAGACGATAAATCAAGGAGGTTTGGATAATGCTTGCAATAGAATCAATTGACGGTGAACCGCTGGCAGTTCAGCCGCTTCGTGACGGATACAATGTTATAACTTCCGATCTGCTGGCGGACGGCTCGGGACGCAGCGCAGAAACCGGGGAAGCGATACGTTATCTCATCCGCAAAGACACATTCAAACTGAACCTGAAATTCAAGGGAACGGTTGAGGAAATAGCACAGGTTAACGGTCTTGTAAGCCGATTTACACAGACGGTGAAATTCAATTATCTGGGTACATCCTACACTGTGAAGATGTACCCCGGCGACAGAAACGTTGTAAACAACGGTATGACTGCTGAGCTGACCGTTAATTTGATACAGATATAGGAGGTGCGTTATGTATCAGGTGTCAGAAGCTTTTCTGGAAGCTTTGAAAGACTATGAAAATAAACATCACATCAAAGCGACAATAAGTCAGATTGACGGCACAGTTTACACTCTTCAGGACGACGAACTTGACGGCGCACCGAGATACGATAAGCAGTGCGTAGAGAATCCGGAGGTATTCAACTTCGGGGAGATGTACGTGGGGACGGCGGAAGTGACGGTGCGGATGCCGGGAGTCCTCACGAACCGTTTTCGGGGAGGAGAGCTGCGGCTTGAATTCGGAGTTGATATCTCGGAGAGCGAGACCGAGTGGATACCGCTTGGAGTGTGGGACATAACCGACCCGAAGCGTGAGACCGGCGACAGAATAGTCCTGAAATGTAGCGACCATATGAATCGGCTTCAGGTGCGGTGCGACGACAATTCGACCGGAGTAATATTTCTGCAAAACGTGTTGGATTTTGTCTCGGAAAAAGCCGGAGTCGAGTTTGCTCAGACCGCCGAAGAAATAGCGGAAATGATCAAAACTCCGGTACATATACTGCACAAAATTTCGTTTGCGGAAACGTGCTGGGACGAAGTCCGGATGATATCCCAGCTTGTGGGAGGATTTGCGTTTGCGAACCGTGAGGGAAAAATCGAGTTCCGGAAATTTTCGGCAGTTCCGTATACAATACCGGCAGAAAAGCGGTTCGGATTGTCGTTGAACGAGTACGTTTTCGGAACTCGGAGCGTTTCATACACCGACAGGCATGGTCAGACTTACACGACCGGAAGCTTTCAAAGGGAGGTCGGCTCGAAGCTGAGTTTCTCCGAAAACGGCTATATCCCGTCGGTTGAGTACAAAATGAATACTGACATCGTGAATAAGATACAACAGAATTTAAGCAGTACATGGACTCCCGGAACGATCGAATTTTACGGTAATCCTGCGCTCGATATCGGCGATATAGTCGAGGTCGGAGGCGGAATAAACGGCAAAAAGCACACCTATTTTCTCATCGGAGCGGACTCATGGCAGTTCCGTTCCGGACAAACGATAATTGCTCCGGGACCTGCCGAAACCGGGAGTTTATCGTCCGTCGGCGGGAGTTCTTCCGGTTCGTCTGCTTCTTCGGTAACGAACGTCACAGTGACAAAAATGCTGAATACGGTCAATCTTGAAAAGCACTTGGGAGAGCTTTACGAGGGCGAGAAAACTGCGGCAGAAGGCGGATTTTCGTGCAAATCAGCAACGAACTGTTTCCTAAGTTTTGCAGCGGTTTTCCTTGCTGAAAAGGACTGCACCGCCGCAATAAAAGTCTACCTGAACGGCATTGCTCAGGAGTTCCGGACTAAGCGCACTCTTCATGCCGGAGAATTTTCAACAGCTTCGTTCACGATACCGCTTTCAGTTGATGCAGGCACTCACACCGTGAGCGTGACGGCTTCGGGACTTGCCGAATTACAGGACGTTTCAGCGTTCGTTTTCGGACAGGAAATAACGGAAAAAGCTCCGCAGTACACTTCCGGCGAGGACTACAGGTATACTGTAAACAACGGTATATCGACCGTTACAGCGTATCTGGGAACAAGCCTGCATCCTGAGATCCCCAGCACACTCGGCAGCGGAGCAACAACAATAATCGATAAAAAAGCCTTCACGAAATCGTATATCACAGGAGTGTGGATTCCGGAGGGCGTGACCGAAATACGATAAGGAGGGAGAATTGATGCAAGGAAACGGAACGCAGTCAAATCCGTACATCCCAACAGCATGGGACGAATTCGTATATGCCGTAGGCAAGGACAAGCAGACATATGTGACCATGCCGGAGGGCGGCGGAGTATTCGACATGAATGATATCGCTCCGACCGGAACAAGCTTAAACGT